>JAUXRH010000181.1 GCA_030682075.1 Nitrosomonas sp. | reverse complement strand
TACCGGATTAGGCGGCATCATTTTCTTGATTATCGATTCCTTAAATTCTTTTGAATAGCTCTTTTTCATCATAATTCCCCACTTCACCCTTCAAGTTTTTAGTTTCCAACTGAGGCGAAAGGTATCCTGACACATAGGGATGGGTTGTGCGCTACTTCATAACAAAGGGAAAACAGGAAATAGCGGACATTTCTATTTGGTGCTGACACCTCTTGTACTATTGCCGACTTCCAGCAGCTAACGCCAGCAGTTGTAGGCTGGATGCGATATTGAAAGACCTGACCCCATCTTTTGGTGACCCCATCTTTGTGTTTGGCTTGATGAATATGCGCTTGTTGAGACTGAAAATCAGACATAAATTTTTTTGCGACTTTCCATTTTGTTATTTGCCCTGCCGATCATGGCGATTACATCTTTTGTTTCCATGTGCAGGAGCTTGCCTATATCTTTATAATCATCAGGTAACGCTGCGTCATTCCAGCCATTGCTTGAATGACGCGCAAGATTAACGGCAAGAGAAACGTTACGTACACGCGCTTGTGCTGCATATTGATCATCCATTAAAGTAATCAGTAACGTCGGAAGTGACCATAATTTTACTAATTCTGACTGAAGTTGATTCAGCGAAAAGCCAAAAATCTGTTCCTGGGCAATATTGCTGCGGAGCGTGTTGTCTTGTTGCTGCATCGAGCGAATCTTAAGCATTCCGGCTGGCGCAAAACACCACATGAGTAATTCTGTGAAATCATGCAATAAAGCAGCGATTCTAATCTCTTCAAAGTGAAGGTCTTGGAGACGTACCGCCCAGTTAGAAGCATAAGTAGATGCTAAATTTGATCGATGAACCACACGCAGAAGATAAACTAATGCATCCATGCTTTCTTTGCTAAGTACATCTTCTACCACTGGATCTGCAGGTATTTTCTTGAGAGAGTTCTCCAATCCAATCATCATGAGGGCCTGTTCAACTTCAATTACTTCATGATTCTGGCTTGTATTTTTGTTTTGTTGTAAATAGCGTAATACTTTTATGGTCATCAACGGGTCGTGTTTGATGACATGAGCAATAGCCCAAGCACTAAGATTTTCATCATCCTTGCGGAGTGCCAAGAGACCACGAACGGTGTGTTTTAAGACAGGAATGTCAACCAGATTCAGGAATTCTATCCATTCTGTTAAACCAGATATTCTCTGACATTGCATAAAACCTCCTATCATTTTGATTCTGCCTTAATATTTCGACATAAAAATAGGAATCTTTAGAAAAGGCGGATTCAACTTAGAAGTGCAACTTTTGCAAGAGAATTCAGGAGTTATATTTTTACACGACCGTATAAAAAATGGCGTATACAAATGGAAAGCAGTGGTGGTAGCTATTATGGGATCAGTTTAAGGGCACTTCTAAAGATTCATATTTTCGAGCAGCCGCTTTGCGGCTTGCCTGCTTACCTCGTTTCGTCACAATACTTCGTTGCTCACAAAAAATGTTTCCTTACATATCAACCATATGCTGCGTCAATATTTTTTATTCGCGCTTGGTTTTGTTGAGAACTCTGAATTTTTAGCGGTGCCCTTAAGTCGTTTGTGGTAAAAAAATACTCATCTGATTGATGAATCGCTATCTACTTCTCGTCAAATAATCGCGCCAGTTCGACACCAGGATCATCTGCTCTCATAAAGGCTTCACCTACAAGAAACGCATTTACCTGATGACTCCGCATCAAAGCAACATCGTTTGGTATTCGTATCCCACTTTCAGTTACTACAATACGTTCTGCTGGAATGTGATCAAGTAATTGCAGTGTTGTTTGTAAGCTGGTTTCAAATGTATGCAAGTTGCGGTTATTGATACCTATTAATGGCGTTGTTAACTGTAGTGCCAGTTCCAACTCTGCTTCATCGTGTACTTCAACCAGTACAGCCATATTTAATGAATGAGCCAATGCCTCAAGTTTCTGCATTCGGGCTACTGGACTATCCCTTACTTCTGTCTTACCAAAATATTCTTTCATCAGGAAAACAGAAACAATCAGTAAAATACAGTCTGCGCCCATAGCACGTGCTTCAATTATTTGATACTCATCCAGGATAAAATCTTTACGTAAGACAGGCAAGTGACACGCTGCACGTGCTTGTTTTAGATATTCCGCACTCCCCATAAAAAACGCTTTATCTGTTAACACTGATAAACAGGCCGCACCATGTTGTGCGTATGTGTCAGCAATGGCAGCGGGGTTAAAACCTTCAGTTAGCGGATTAGAACTACTATATTCCTGAGATGTTACATTTCCACGCAATACTCCTTTACTGGGACTTGCTCGTTTAATTTCGGCAATTACAGCAGGTGACCCAGCAGTAATCTTTTCACGAATTGCGGCAATAAAATCCCTCGGCTGTTCAAATACAACTACTTCTGAAAGTAACTTTGCGTATGATTTAACCGCTTTGGCGGCAGAAATTTCTTCGGTTTTTACAGCTAGTATTTCTTTTAAAATATTCGACATTCTTAGCTAATTGATACTTTATCTCGATTTGAAAATTTAATGAGTTGTTGTAATTTATCAATGGCTGCGCCACTTTCAATTGCTTTTCTAGCTTTGTTAATACCATCATCCATAGAACTTGCTTTACCTGCGACATAAATGGCTGCCCCTGCATTCAGTAGCACGATATCAAGCGCAGGACCTGGTTTATTTTCCAATACGGTGAGCAACCTAGCTTTAGCATGCGTACCATCGGATACTTGTATGGTTTCTATTGGCGCAGATTTTAAATTAAAGTCTTCTGGCTTGATGCTGTATTCAAGCACTTTTCCTTGTTTTAGTTCGCCCACATGAGTCTCACCAGTTATGGTGATTTCATCCAGCCCATCATGTCCATTTACTATCAATACATGTTGGCTACCAAGGCGTTGTAATACATGCGCGAGCATAACGACAAGTTCAACATTAAAAACACCCAAAACCTGGTTTTCTGCGCCGGCTGGATTAGTCAGTGGGCCGAGAATGTTAAATAATGTGCGTATACCTAACTCACGTCGAACAGGCGCAGCATATTTCATTGCGCTGTGATAGTTTGGTGCAAACATAAATCCTACACCAATTTCATCAATAGCATGAGCTACCTGTTGTGGTGTTTGATTTAAATTAACCCCCAGTGCTTCCAGCACATCGGCACTGCCCGACTTGCTGGAGACTGAACGACCAGCGTGCTTGGCAACACGTACACCCGCAGCAGCGGCAACAAATGCTGAAGCAGTTGAAATATTAAATGTATGGCTTGCATCACCACCTGTTCCACAAGTATCTACTAAATAAGAATGATCATGGACTTCTACTTTTGTTGCAAACTCACGCATAACCTGTGCAGCTGCAGCGATTTCCCCGATCGTTTCTTTTTTTACGCGTAAACCCGTAATAATGGCTGAAATTAAAACAGATGATATTTCTCCCTGCATGATCTGCCGCATAAGCGAGAGCATCTCATCATGCATAATCTCCTGATGCGAGATAATTCGGGTTAATGCTTCTTGTGGCGTCATGCTTTAATCCTTTTGCGGCGTCATTACATTACCTATCCCTGTATTTTTTACTTATTCTTTGCCCAGAAAATTCCCCAACATTTTGTGCCCATACTCACTGAGTATCGATTCAGGATGAAACTGAACACCTTCAATCGCAGCAGTCTTGTGACGTATACCCATTATTTCGCCATCTTCTGTCCACGCCGTAACCTCGAGACAGTCGGGCAGAGTTGAACGTTCAATGACAAGGGAGTGATAACGTGTTGCAATAAATGGGTTAGGTAACCCACGAAACATACCTGTATTCTGGTGAAAAACGGGTGATGTTTTGCCATGCATGAGTTGTTTGGCATGAATGATTTTTCCGCCAAATGCTTGACCAATACTTTGGTGACCAAGGCAAACACCCAGAATGGGAATTTTATTGCTAAAATGATCCATAATGGACAGTGAAACACCCGCTTCATTTGGTGTGCAAGGACCTGGAGAAACTACAATATGCGCGGGGTTAAGTTGCGTTATTTTGTCCAGTGTAATTTTATCATTACGAAAAACTACAACTTCTTCGCCTAATTCACAAAAGTACTGTACAAGGTTGTAGGTAAAGGAGTCATAGTTATCAATCATTAGCAACATAAAGACCTAACTTTCTTATTTATGATTGGTTGCAGGTTGTAACTACAAAAATTAAATTTCAAATTTGTTTATTATAGAGTTCAGGTAACAGCCACTAAATGGATATTATTGGATAATATAATGGTTGATTTTACCAGTTCAAAAATACTTATGCTGCGCATTCTGCATCACTAAAGCTGATTTAGTTTAAATACTCAGTGTACAGTGTTTGATATTCTCTTATTAATTCAGTAGAATAACGTCTTTTAAACCCTTGCCTCACCGATTTATCGTAGCGGGAGGCTATGCCCATAAGGAATCTATGCGTCATTACGAAATTGTTTTTATTGTGCATCCTGACCAAAGTGAACAAGTGCCAGCGATGATTGAACGTTATCGTGGCATCGTCATTGCAAAAAAAGGCACCGTTCATCGTCAAGAAGATTGGGGGCGCCGCCAGCTTGCATATCTGATCCAAAAAGTTCATAAAGCCCATTATGTTTTGATGAATATCGAGTGTGATCTGGAAACATTAGGTGAGCTCGAACATGCATTTAAGTTTAGTGATGCAATTTTGCGCCATCTGACCATCAAATTGGATGGGCCTGTAACTGAATCATCTCCAATGATGCGTCAAGAAGAGAGAGCTAGTTCTGTCTCATTACAAAATGAAACAAATACTCCAGTTTCAACTCCGACTCCAGTTACTTCAGAGGTTAAAAAAGAACCTGAAATAGCAGGTGAAGAATAATCAGAGTAACTATTGGATTGCAACCAGACGATCGTTTGCGGAAAAGTCGTTAGGCTTGGTGAACTGAGATATACACCAGCAGGCGTGGCAGTAATCGAGTTTGAAATCAGCCATAATTCACACCAGATAGAAGCAGGTTTGTCACGACAGATAATATGTGATATTTCTGCAGTTGCGTTAGCTCAAATGGCTATAACTGTAGCTAAAATTGAAATGGATAGTATGGTGAGATTAACGGGTTTTCTTGCAAAAAAAAATCGGATGAGTCAGCAATTAGTATTGCATATAAATAATGTGGTTCAACTTTAATCAGGAAACAGGAAAAGACTATGGCGCGTTTTACTTCAAGACGTAAAGACAGTAAAGAGAAAGAAAGAGAGAGGAAAGCCAATCGACCACTTTTTAGGCGCAAAAAGTTTTGTCGCTTTACCGCAGAAGGTATCAAGATCGTTGACTATAAAGATACTGAACTTCTAAAAGATTTCGTTAATGAAAATGGCAAGATTATTCCTGCCCGGATCACCGGCACCAAATCATTTTATCAGCGTCAGTTGGGTACAGCTATTGAGCGCGCGCGTTTCCTGGCATTGCTGCCTTATACAGATCGGCACTAGGGAGAAAAAGATATGCAAATTATATTGATGGAGAAGGTTGCTAATCTAGGTAAGCTTGGTGATGTTGTCAACGTTAGAAGAGGTTATGCTCGTAATTTTCTGATTCCACAGGGTAAGGCAAAGCGTGCAACTGATGTTTCTATTGCTGAATTCGAATTAAAACGTGCTGAACTTGAAAAAAACCAGGCATCAGTTCTAGCTGCGGCAGAAACACTTGCAGAAAAACTTAATGGATTACTGGTACAGATCACACAGAAAATGGGTGGTGAAGGTAAACTATTTGGTTCGGTGACTAATGCAAATATTGCTGAGGCACTTGAAGCTCAAGGTTTCTCGGTTGACAAATCAATGATCCGCATGCCCCATGGGCAACTAAAACAAATGGGTGATCATCCAATAACAGTTGTACTGCATAATGATGTATCAACACAAATAACAGTTTCTATTCTGGGTGAAGCTGCTTCTTAAGTTGGTTTTTTCCTTGTTTAATAAAGGACTGGCAACAGTCCTTTTTTTCATCCCAACAAATGTAGATGGTAGAATCTACACTTTCCCATTTGTAACATTATCTGGATCAAATGATTCGATCTCCTAATAGCATTATTGATGATCAACTTGGCGTGTCTTATAAGACGCCACCCCATTCGATAGAGACAGAACAATCGGTATTGGGTGGTCTGATGCTGGATAATCAAGCTTGGGATAAAGTGGCTGATATTATTACTGATGATGATTTTTATCGACAGGATCATCGGCTGATTTATCAACATATTTGCAAGTTGATTGAAAATAATAAACCTGCTGATGTTGTAACTGTTGCCGAATCACTTGAAATTTCAGCCCATTTGCAGAATATTGGGGGATTATCTTACATTGGCACAATTGTACAAAATACACCATCTGCTGCCAATATTAGACGCTACGCTGAAATAATCCGAGAGCGCTCAGTCATGCGTAAACTTGCCCAGGTTGGCACTCAGATTGCAGATGCTTCATACAATCCCGCTGGCCGATCTGCTGCAACATTATTAGATGAAGCTGAATCCAAGGTATTTGATATTGCTGAGGAAGGTGCACGAGGAAATCAGGGTTTTGTAGACATTCAACCGTTATTGAAACAAGTTGTAGAACGGATTGAATTACTTTATAGCCAGGATAATCCAAGTGATGTTACCGGCATTGCATCTGGTTTTCGTGATCTTGATCAAAAAACCTCTGGTTTTCAACCAGGAGATCTTATTATCGTGGCAGGCAGGCCATCCATGGGCAAGACTGCTTTCTCTCTCAATATTGCCGAGTATGTTGGTCTTGAACTTGGAAGACCGGTTGCTATATTCAGCATGGAGATGGGAGGCACTCAATTAGCCATGCGGCTGCTTGGATCCGTTGGTAGACTGGATCAACATAAAGTTCGTACTGGCCAATTACAGGATGAAGATTGGCCCAAGCTTACACATGCATTGGGAAAATTAAATGATGCACCAATATTTATTGATGAGAGTGCGGCACTTAATGCTTTGGAGCTAAGAGCACGAGCAAGGCGGTTATATCGTCAACATGGCGAACTTGGTCTGATTATTGTCGATTATTTACAATTAATGTCCTCTAGCAATCAAGGTGAGAACAGAGCAACTGAAATTTCAGAAATTTCGCGCTCTTTAAAAGCCTTGGCAAAAGAATTAAAAGTACCGGTAATTGCTTTGTCGCAACTTAACCGTAGTCTTGAGCAACGGCCTAATAAACGACCTGTCATGTCAGATTTGCGTGAGTCCGGTGCGATTGAACAGGACGCAGATGTCATTCTTTTCATCTATCGAGATGAGGTATATAACCCGGATACACAAGACAAAGGCATTGCTGAGATTATTATTGGTAAACAGCGAAATGGCCCTATTGGAAAAATTGATCTTACGTTTCTGGGTGAATACACACGCTTTGAGAGTTACGCAAGAACAGAATATTACTGAGATATTTCAAATATTTATATCTAATTCGTAAGAAGCAATTGACTTTTCCGTTTGCGGCGAGATTTATGCGAACAGCCACTTTGCAGCTTACCTGCTTACCCAATTTCGTCGCAATACAACGTTACTCATAAGTTTATTGTTGCTGGCGAATTACTGACTGCCAATTGAAAAGAATAGTTTCTTAGTATAAAAACCATCGGTACTTACCTGAAGTCTCTGAGTCATAAGGGCACCTCTAAAAATCCATATTTGCGAGCAGCCGCTTTGCGGCTTGCCTGCTTACCCCGTTTCGTCACAATACTTCGTTGCTCACAAAAAATATTTCCTTACCTATCCATCATATGCTGCGTCAATATTTTTTATTC
>JAUXRH010000173.1 GCA_030682075.1 Nitrosomonas sp. | reverse complement strand
ATATTGACGCAGCATATGATTGATATGTAAGGAAATATTTTTTGTGAGCAACGAAGTATGGTGACGAAATATGGATTTTTAGAGGTGCCCTAATAACTATTAACCAGGTATTTTAGCATTGTACCCTGTCAGACTTAAGGGCAACTCTAAAAAACGCCTGCATGACCCATTCGGCATAGAAGTCTTTCTTTCGAAATTTTATTTGGCATCCTGAATCTCAGTCTATATGCTTAGTCTAATTTATATGCATTGAAAAGTAATGCCGTCATGCGGGATTCCCAATTTAAAGCTAATACTCATAGCGCTCACAGCGGTCGAGAACCATTTTATGAAAAAAAATTGCCGAATTAACACCTATCGTGAAGTAGTTGAGGCCATGAGTCGTGGGAAATTCACAAAGGATATCCCGACAGGCGACGATGAAATCGGTGAACTGGGAAAATCATTACAAAAACTTTCTGCTTATCTTGAACTGCAATTTGACAAGAATCAGTCACTTTCTCGGATCATGGCGGAGTGCAATCTTAACCTGCGTGTTAATGATGTGCTGAATCATATTTATGAATCATTTAACAAATTCATTCCCTATGATCGCATTAGCCTGGCTTTGCTCGAAAACGAAGACAAATCACTTAAACTGCACTGGGCACGCGCCAATTACGAACCGATGAAACTACGGGTTGGCTATTCCGCGCTCATGTCAGACAGCCGTCTTAAAGAAATTACCGATAGTGTAGAACCCCACATTATCAATGATATGAATGCCTTTATGAAAAAACATCGCGGATCGGATTCAACGCGAATAATCTTTGGTGAAGGTATTCGCTCCAGCGTGACTTGCCCACTGATCGCCATGGGTAAACCTATTGGCTTTGTGTTCTTTTCCAGCCGAAAAAAAAATACTTATAAGAATCTTCACCAGGATTTATTTCTTCAGATTGCCTGCCAACTGTCACTGATTATTGAAAGAAGCAAGCTCTATAAGATAGCGAGCCTTAATAAAAAACTGATTGAACAAAAAAAGGAATTAGAACAACGCGTCTCCCATGATGCCTTGACTGGCCTGTTAAATCGGCCCGCCATTTTCGATATTTTCCGCGATCAGATTGCGCGAGCAAAACGGGGTGGTTTCGGCATTGCGGTTATTATGATTGATATTGATCATTTTAAAGAAGTTAATGACAGCTGTGGCCATCTCGTGGGTGATGCTGTCTTATGTGAAATCGCGGAGCGATTGCGTGAACTGGCTCGTTACCATGAACACATTGGACGATTTGGCGGTGAAGAATTCCTGGCCATTCTCTCTCCCTGCGATAAAGATGGTGCAATGAAAGCTGCGGAAAGACTCCGTGTTGCTGTTGCCAGCAAAGAAATTAATGTCGAGGGTGAGTTGATTCCGATAACCATCAGTCTGGGCGTAGCCATCAGCTCCGAACTCGGCACACTGGATGAAAACATATTGCTCTGTAAGGCTGATGAAGCACTCTATGCGGCCAAAGACAAAGGCAGAAATCGTGTTGAAATCGCTATTTGATATTGAATTCGGGAAGCGCAAGGCGATGTTTGAATTTTTCGGCTTATAAAATTCAGCCGCCTCTTTAGGGCACCTCTAAAAATCCATATTTGCGAGCAGCCGCTTTGCGGCTTGCCTGCTTACCCCGTTTCGTCACCATACTTCGTTGCTCACAAAAAATATTTCCTTACCTATCCATCATATGCTGCGTCAATATTTTTTATTCG
>JAUXRH010000167.1 GCA_030682075.1 Nitrosomonas sp. | reverse complement strand
CAATCGAGCGGGTGTGAATCCCGCCTTGGTAACCGACATCGGGGTCAGGCCTTACATTTGACATTTCCCTTCTTTCCTTCCTTCATCTTCACTCCACCCCGCGCCACTCCGTCTAGCCTACGTTTCGCATAAATGGGCCTTACAGAAAAAAAGGGGACGCGACCCTTTATTTTTGTTCACCAGAATGATAAATTCTGCCCATGCCTCGCTTTGCTTAAGCCTGTCAACGCCGATTTATTCTATTTGACAGTTTCCGAAAAATAGGGGTCAGACCCTTATTAGCTTCTATTAGCTTTTGACTAAAATTTTTAATGGGTGTAGTCTTTTGTCATGAGTAAGTTAGACAGATTAAAGGCTGAAATTTCTTTTCATGAAAAAATGTTTTTTACAGCAATAGCAATGATCCTTGGATTGTTGGGATGGGCTGCGAACAATTATTTAACAGTAAGTGCTGTGGTTCTTTTTTTATCAATGATTGGCTTAATCGGTGTCGTCGGATTTGGTGTTTGGAACTATAAAAAGATAAAACAATTACTGGAGAGGTTAGAAAATGCTGAATAGTATATTAATGGGGATAATGGGGTGTATTTTTGTTGCTTTTGTGTATTATCTTGCTTATGACGCATGGAAAGATTATTCAAAAACAAAAAATACAGAGAAGTAAATAGGGGTCAGGCCTTAAATTTCCCTTCTTCCCTTCTTCCCTTCATCTTTACTTTATCCTGCGCCACCCTGTTTTTTCCTCGTTTCGCATAATGAGTTTTATGTTAAATTGATCGGGGGTTCCTATTGTTTTTCGTCGGTTTAGGCTACAATTATCCGTCCTGTCTTGTTAGAGGTTTTCCATGCCGACCATCAGCATGTTTACGGTATTCTCGTATCAATGTATGTTTTCGATTCTGAGAAGCACCATTTGCCGCATATTCATATTCGTTACAATGAATTTAAGGCGTCTATTTCTATTCCGAGTGGCGATGTGCTCGAAGGGAGCCTGCCTGTTCGACAAATGAAGCTTGTTCAGGCTTGGATAGAACTACATCAGGATGACTTAATGGCTGATTGGTTTCTTGCCTCGACTGGTCAGACTCCATTCAAAATAGATCCCTTGCGCTGAGGAATTGACCATGACTCCTGACGTGGTACAAGTTAAAGCACTATCCGATTATTGCCTGGAGGCGATTTTTGAAAATGGGGAGCGTCGCTGGTTTGATATGAAGCCATTACTTTCCTATCCCGCGTTCTCAGCACTGACTGAACAGAATCTCTTCATGAAAGCGTATGCTGCAAATGGTACTGTAGCATGGAACGATGAGATTGATCTTTCACCAGATACACTTTATCTTCGTGGTCGTCCTCTACGATAAAAAAAGGGAGCAGAAAAGGGGACGCTACCCTTTAATTTTTGTTCACCGCATAAAATATGGTCAGACCCCTTTACTACCTCGTTTCATACAATGAGTTTTCTGTAAAATTGACAATAAGAAGTTTTAATTGTATTGTGAAATATGAGCAAATTAGATAAGAAAAAGGCTGAGCTAAATTTTTGGGAAAAGATATTTTTTGCATTATTTGCTGCAATTTTTGGTATGGCTGGTTGGTTTTCAGCAAATTATAAAAATGTAGATGCTGCTTTTTTAGTTGCGATAAGTGTGGTTTTTGTATTCACTATACTGTTTGTAATCGTGGTTTATCAAAAAGTGAAAAGACTAATGGATGAAATAGGGGATTTATGATGGGTGAGATTGTTTTAGTTTTAATGGGATTTATGATCGCTGCTGTATTTGGCTACATAGCATGGGATGCCGCCCATTCATCTACAAGACTGCCCGGGAAGAACACGCCACAGAAAAAAAATTGATAGTGCAAATCAAGGAAGTCTTTAGCGCAGAATCAAAAATAGGGGTCAGACCCATTTTAAGACTATAGAAACAAGCAGAGGGGTCAGGTCTTGTAAAAACAATGGGTAGAGTAAAGGACTGGCTTTCGATTGCCATTAGGAGTTGCTTATCTGTTTCCACCCCTTTCGTTTGGCGGTGCCTCAATAGCCATTCCATAGTCAACTTCGCCAGCCCTTCCTCATCAAACCGTGCATGCGGTTTTCCCGCACACGGCTTTCCGATGTTCTTCACACTAGGCATGCGCTGATTTCCAGCCTGCCGTTGTCGGAATCTTGTATAGCCCATAGCGCGTATAAAGAAAAAAAAGGGGACGCTACCCTTTATTTTTGTTCACCGCATAAAAATATGGATCAGACCCCTTTATACTAAAATTGACATAAAATAGTAAACGATGTAGCTTTGAGCTATGACTAAATTAGATGAAAAGAAGTTGGAAATTGATTTCCTGCAAAAACAATTTTTTGTTTCCTTAGCTGTTATGTTCGCATTATCGCATTATTAAGCTGGATGGCAACTCATTATATGAATGCTAATTTATTAATTCTAAGTTTAGCTTTTGTAGCATTCTTTTTTTCTGCGGGATTCGTAGTTGTTGTTCATAAGAGAATAAAATTATTAATTCGTGAGGTAAGGGAGTTATGAATGAATTATTTGTAGTTGCATCATTGGTTATCACGATTGCTCTTCTTGGTTATTTGGTTTGGGAAGTGAATCATGATAATAAAGAATGAAAACAAGAAGAAAATAGAGAAAATAGGGGTCAGACCGGAATGCCATTAAGTTAAGCAGCTTTAGCATGGTATTTTCCTCTATGCAGAGCCGCCTTCATTTCATGTCTTGGAGCGGTTAATAACTGATACGGTTTGGGCCTTCGTTTCACTGCTCTGGGTTCACTTCTGCCTGATCGTTCTGGCACGATATAATCGGCGATAGACTCATACAGCAACTGGATTAAACGGCGCTGCTCTTGATGGCTGATTTTGGTCTGATTGAGATGCGGCTCCCACTGCCGAAGCGCCTGGACACTGCCCTTAAAACTGATTCGACGTACCTGCTCATTAGCCTGTTGTGCTGCCTCAATCATGAGATAACGAATACAGTTATAGGCGATCAAGTGCATCACGATTTCCTTGCGTACCATGTCTGGTGTTTTGCAACGCAAAATATCCATGCCCATAGTCGTTTTTATATCCCGAAAGAACAGCTCAACATCCCAGCGTTGGAAATAAAGATCGGCCAGAGCGTCGGCTGTATACGCCTTTGCATCTAACAACGTGGTGATGATATAGAAGCCCTGGGTTCTAAATCCGGGCTGATTAACGCTTACTTTTATTTGCCGCAAAAGAAGGGTTTCTGGCAGCGCTTCCCAGTCGGCTTTGGAATAACTCGACGCCTTGCTTAAGCCTGTCAACGCCGATTTATTCTATTTGACAGTTTCCGTATTGCAGAATATCATTTACTATGATTCATTCATTCGCATGTTCCGACACCGAGGCGCTATTCCACAGTCAGGACGTGCCCCGATTCAAGAACATCGAACGGGTTGCGCGCCGCAAGTTGCTTCAACTGCACGCTGCCACCGAGCTGAATAGCCTGCGCGTGCCGCCGGGGAACCGCCTGGAGGCGTTGAAAGACGACCGCAAGGGGCAACACAGCATCCGCGTCAATGATCAATGGCGGGTGTGTTTCCTGTGGCAGGAGGATGGCGCCCATAGTGCGGAAATTGTCGATTACCACTAATCAGGAAATTCGAAGGAATATAGGAAATGGCACAACTACTTGACGAGATTCACCCCGGCGAAATTCTCCTTGAGGATTTCATGAAGCCTATGGGGATTACGGCCCGGCAACTGGCCGCTGACATCGACGTTTCGCCTAGCCGTATTAGTGAGCTTGTCCACGGCTCGCGGCCCATCACAGCCGATACTGCGTTGCGTCTCGGACTGTTCTTCGGGATGGAGCCGCGTTTCTGGCTGAACCTGCAAAGCGAGTACGATATGCGGACGGCAACGCGCAATCTGGCAGACAAAATTGCGCCCCGCATCCGTGTATTCCATCAGGTTACCGCATAAGCTTGCTTTGATGGAAAAAGCAGGAAAAAGGGAAAAAGGGGACGCTGCCATTTTCCCCTTTAACCAACTAAAATAGGTAAAGAACATCGGTAAAAACATCGGGGTCAGGTCTTACATTTGACATTTTTTCTTTCCTTCATCTTCATTCCGCTATGCGCCACCCTGTTATGGAATCGTGCAAATTTGGTATCAAAGGGGCCACCCATTAGCCGACCTGCGTCAAGCGAGAGAAGAACCCTGGGGTCGGGTTTAACATTCCCAGGCAAGCGGCATTTGCAATTTAATACCAGGATTGGTATTATTTGACATGACTTGCACGATTATTTATTACAGCGATGCTGTGCAGGCGAATATTCGATAGCTTCCAGAAACATTAATAGCCCGGTTTTTTGCCTTAACCGACCGCATGATGCAAAGCGGCGCTAACCTGGGTGAGCCGCACACTCGGGCAATGGGCGACGGACTGTTTGAATTGCGCCTCAAAGGGCCAGAAGGTATTGCGCGGGTGTTTTACTGCACGTTGGTAGGCAAGCGCATCGTGATGTTGCATAGCTTCGTTAAGAAAACCCAAAAAACCCCGGCGCGTGAATTGCGCACGGCACAAGCAAGAATGAAGGAGATTAAAAATGCTCACCCATAATGATTTTAAAGCGGAAATGATGAAAAGACCCGGCGTTAGAGCCGAAGTAGAGCGCCTGGAACGCGAAGAAATGCCAATCCTTGATGAAATTCTGGCTGCGCGTAAAGCGGCCGGCCTGACTCAAGCGCAGGTTGCCGAGCGCATGGGAAGCACCGCCCCGGCAGTGTCGCGTCTCGAAGATGCGCTGGTAACCGGCAAACATTCGCCCTCGCTTGCGACGCTGCGCAAGTACGCGGCAGCACTCGGCAAGCGCATTGAAGTGCATTTGGTTTGAAAATGGACAAAAACAATAGGGTCAGGTCTAGCAATGTAGCAGGACAGCAACGTATATAAGGGACACCCACGTAACTTTCCATAACATCCATTGTGCGATACACTGATCAAAATCCGGCCATGGCATCGACAGTGAAGGAGACGGCGATGTTCCAGTTAAATTTCGAATGGGATGTCGCAAAAGCGCTTAGTAATAGGCAAAAACATGACATCAGTTTTGATTTGGCGGCCACGATATTTCATGATCCGTTGATGGTTTCGATTGTTGATAAAGATCACCGCGAGGCTGAGGAGCGCTGGCTGACCCTTGGGCAGGCGGAGAATGGTAAGCTGTTGGTGGTAGTCCACACTTACTGCGAGGTCGACGTCGCTAATGCCGGCATTCGGATAATCTCGGCTCGGTCGGCCACCAAGCGCGAAAGGCGCCAATACGAGGCAAAGTGATGAAGGAAGAATACGACTTTTCAGGCGGCGAGCGCGGAAAGTTTTTCCGTGAGGAGGCCAAACTCAACCTTCCTGTCTATCTCGATGACGAGGTGCAGGCCTACATTCAGCAGCGCGCAAGCGCGAAGGGTGTTGAGGTCGGACAGCTTGTCAATGAGATGCTGAAGCAGGAAATTAAGCTTATTGAAACGGTAAAGTGACCCATGACCCGAAACATTAGGGGACAGACCACGTTTAATACCGAGAAAGAACAGAGGGGTCAGGTCTTGAAATTTGCATGCACAAAGGGGTCAGCCGGGCAGGGTGGGCACATGCTGTTCGTGCCCACGCGAACAACTTCGGATTGATCGCAAACCCTGACTAAAAAAAATTGGGGTCAGGTCCAGGAGTCTGTCGGACTTAAGGTTGATCTACTGCGCAAATGGGACAAGCGGTTCATATTACCCTGATTTTTCGTTGCATAGAATGACTATGCGCCTCAAAATCCGGCCAATCTGTCCTCGCTTTCCCACTTTGCTCGCT
>JAUXRH010000160.1 GCA_030682075.1 Nitrosomonas sp. | reverse complement strand
CAAATTCCTTTGTTGTTGAGTGATGTGTTTGCCTGACAAATTCACCTCCTTTTTAAGAGGTAACTTTACATGCTTCTAATTTCACTCAACCGGCCAAGTTAATTGTCGTCATACCGGACAGGATAATTGTCGCCTAATACTTAAGGTTGATCTACTGTGCAAATGGGATAAGCGGCTCATATTACCCTGATTTAACGTTGTATAGAATGACTATGCGCCTCAGAATCCGGCCAATCTGTTTTCGCTTTCCCACTTTACTCGCTACGATCACTTAAGTTCGACAGACTCCTCGACACTTTTTCACGGCAGGTTGCATAATTTGCGCGACAAGATATTGTGTATCAGCTAACGTTTAGCAGTCCGTTGAGAAACTATCTGTTACGGCAAATGCCCCATTCTACCGCTCTGATAATCCACCATGGCCTGGCGTATTTCTTCCGCCGTGTTCATTACGAAAGGCCCACTGCCGACAATGGATTCCTCGATCGGTTCGCCACAAAGCAGCAATGCGCTGACGTTCTCGGCACGGTCGAAGCACAGCACGCTCCCCGTCCGCTCGAACAGACCGACTTCAGCGGTGTTGATTACCGATTCGGCATTATGCATGTGCACCACCCCTTTGAGCACCACCAGTACCGTGGTGTAATTTTCAGGCACATTCAGTTCAAACGGCTGATTGTTCGTCAGACGTAAATCCCACACATGAACCGGTGTGAACGTTTGGGCTGGCCCCTTCACTCCGGCAAATTCACCCGCAATGACGCGCACGCTGCCGCAGCCATCCGGCAGATGTACGACCGGAATCTGGCTGTTCAAAATACTCTGATAATGCGGCGCAGACATCTTATCGCTGGCGGGCAGATTGACCCAGAGCTGAACCATCTCCAGAAAACCGCCCTGCCGCGCGAAATTATGGCCATGGAATTCTTCATGCACCACACCAGATGCAGCAGTCATCCACTGCACATCGCCCGGGCCGATACTGCCACCGCCGCCCGAGGAATCGCGATGCTCAACCTCGCCCGCATACACTACGGTCACCGTTTCAAAACCACGATGCGGATGCTCGCTCACCCCCAGACGTTGATTGGTCTGCGGAAATTCCGCCGGTCCGGCGTAATCAAGCAATAAAAACGGACTGAACGCCGCGCCCAGTGTTGTATAAGAAAACAGTGTCTGCACGGGAAACCCGTCACCGACCCAATGAGAGCCTGCGCTGCGGTGAATGCTGAGAAGTTTTTTGTTCATTGTGGACACCATAGAAAGTGGGGATTTATCAATTTGAATTACGAATTACGATTCTTTGCCAGCACTGGATTACTCATGTGTCATTCCTGACTTGGAACGAGTTGAGATGCTTCTTGAGCAGCCTGCATCAGTTGCTCGGCGTAACGCTCTTAAGTAACTCCATCTAACCGATTGTTTTATATAAACATATTTGGAGTGACATTCGGGCGATTTTCGGCCTTGGCTCGATTACCCCGCTATTCTCAAAGTCAATTGCGCACACTGCAACGTCGAGTAAAACACTGGCGAGCAACGCGTGGTCCAGACAAACCCGTTATGTTCCGGCAATCTGTACCGCCGGGGCATCAAGGGCTGTCCGATTTTACGCATCCCAATAT
>JAUXRH010000145.1 GCA_030682075.1 Nitrosomonas sp. | reverse complement strand
GCCAGGAGTCTGTCGGACTTAAGGTTGATCTACGGCGCCAATGGGACAAGCGGTTCATATTACCCTGATTTTTCGTTGCATAGAATGACTATGCGCCTCAAAATCCGGCCAATCTATCCTCGCTTTCCCACTTTGCTCGCTGCGATCACTTAAGTCCGACAGACTCCTAGAGATTAAGTAAATTAACCTTAGGGCACCTCTAAGAATCCATATTTGCGAGCAGCCGCTTTGCGGCTTGCCTGCTTACCCCGTTTCGTCACCATACTTCGTTGCTCACAAAAAATATTTCCTTACCTATCCATCATATGCTGCGTCAATATTTTTTATTCGCGCCTGGTCTTGTTTAGAACTTTGAATTTTTAGAGGTGCCCTGAAGAGCACTAGGAGGCTGTCCGAGAATAGAATGATCTACTGCGGAAGCGCTCTTTTGGCCTTATTTCTTGATCATTTTCGTTGAATAAAACAACTATTCGCCTCAAATGATCAAGAAACAGGTCTCAAAATAGCACTCCCTCGCTACAATCTCTATTCTCGGACAGCCTCTTAGCCCGGATATTTCATGAAATATCCGGGCTAAGGAGTTATTGTTGGTGCGTAAGCAGGTCGTTGCCTAATGGTTTCCCTTAGCAAAAAACAATAGTTTCCCTAATATACTTCATAGTATGGACTGAGATAGGATGCATTCATGTCATTCTACTTGGAGTTATCACTATCATGAAAATAAAAACGGGAAAATATTTAGCAGTTTTGCCAATCCTTGCCCTATTGGTTTCCTGTGCGCAGATGAGTACGATTGAAGCGCAAAATGCAGATACTCAAAAAGTGGCACAGAATGCCAAAACCTACAGCGACCATGAAAATCTGTCAAATCGCTATGACAATATGGTCAAAGAAATACGGGTAAAGGTAGAGGAAAAAAAGAAATTACTGGAGCAATATACAACCCATAGCTATTTGTATGGTAGAAAAGGGCAAGAGCTTCAATCACATACGTTAGCTAATCTTCGCAATTATGAACGAGCTGCAGAGGAGGCCTCAAATCGAGCGGCTTTTCATCGGGAAATAGCAGCAGAGCTTGCGAAACAAGAATACGCCAAGCCTGCAGAAACGCCGAGTCAACGAGGCAACCCAGAGAATAAGGTCAAGCTCAATTTAGACCCCAGGATTTAATTGGATTGCCGGTGAAAATTTCGCTAGAGCGACAAAGATGAGTTCCGAATCAGACAAGATTAAGAAAATAATGACTTTTTATAGCACCCCTTTCTATCTGATTAAACGCCTGAAGGGAATTTTCTTGAGCGCAAATGTAAGGATGTTCTGCCTGGCTGTACCCATGCTTGGTCTATTGGCCTCCTGCGTACAGCCAGAATTTATCGAGGCACAAAAGGCAGATATTCTAGAAGCGTCACAGGAAACCAAAACTTCTTCTGACCATGATACTTTGGCAAAGTACTATGAAAATATAGCCAAAGAAATGCGGTTGAAAGCAGAGGAAAGGAAGAAACAACTTCTGCATTATAAAGAAAAAAGCTATCTCTACGGTGGGCAAGGCCAGGTTTTCCAGGCACATACTTCAGCTAATATTCGTAACTATGAACGAGCGGTCAGGGAAAATCTGAAAAAGGCTTCTTTGCACCGGGAAATGGCAGCAGAGCTTACAAAGCATCCATACACTATTCCTACAGAAACTTCGCCCCACTGAAAAAATACATCATTTACGATTCGGTACCTGACCGGCTTGTGTAATCCTGGCTTGTGCTATACTTTCGCACCTATCCTGAAGGATACGGATTTAATCATTATTTAAGGAAATTACAGATGAGATTTACAATCCTCGCTGCCATTTTGATGGCATTTGCTTTGTCCGCTTGTGATTCCCCCGTTACTGAAGGGAATTACGACGTTCCTGAAAAAGATTTTGAGAGCTACTCCAAGGAAATTGAAATACTCAGAAACAGCAATAACAGCAGCAGTAATAACAGTAATTAACGCCGGCAATACTTCCGAATAGTTAGAATCGCCACAGACTTTCCAGCGCTATTAGACGACGATTATTCTTTCCGGTCGTATTGCCTCAATTAAAAATCAAACTACTATGTAGCAGGTACGCCTCATCACAAAAAGTTTAGTTTTCAAGCCTGCGAGACCTTATGCTTTATACCGACAATACGATCATGTCAGTAATCAAGGGCACCTCTAAAAATCCATATTTGCGAGCAGTCGCTTTGCGGCTTGCCTGCTTACTCCGTTTCGTCACCATACTTCGTTGCTCACAAAAAATGTTTCCTTACCTATCCATCCTATGCTGCGTCAATATTTTTTATTCGCGCCTGGTCCTGTTTAGAACGCTGAATTTTTAGCGTCGTAATCGGCCGGAGGCGGCAAGGCATCAGGAAGAAGCATGATGAAGTGAGTAAAATGGATCTTTTTTATATTTCTTATAATCAGTAACTTATAATTGTTTCTTGAAAGAGGCGCCCTTAAGGCTTGTCGTACTTGTTCATCATACTTCTCTGGGATGCTGGACGCTTTTTTGACAAAGTGGGCATCTCGGCACTGTTCAACAGATGAATGGCATATTTCCGTTCGTAACCTGTGGCAGCAACAAATCCATCGAGTAGTCTGCCCTTGTCCGCCCAGCTCGCATCACGATACTTTTGCCTGACACTTGCTTGCAACTCCCTTCGAGTAGTCAGACTCATTGATTTGATCATCATCTGAATCTCCTTTCTTCATGTTTCCATGTGGGAAGATTTTAGATGAGGCAGCAGCTTCTAAGTGGTATTCTTTTTTATGAGTCAATGCAGAGTACGGGTCAACAAACTGTATTACGGTTTTATAGCGGAGAACGATGCATGGTGTCGATTGAAGTATGATGTTTTGCTGGGAAATAAGAAAATGTAGAGGACTTGATCGAAAGCCAAGTTAGCCTGAGAGGCTATCTGAGAATAAAATGAGCTACAGTGAAAAAGCCAATTTGGTGATATTTCCCGATCTATTTTGTTAAATAGAATAATTATTTGTCTCAAATGATCAAAATAGCTACCTCAAAATGGCTTTCCCTCGCTGCGATTACTATTCGCGGACGGCTTTCCTGGTGGTGTGGTTATTTATGGTGTGCCAGGCGCTGAAACATGGATCCGCAGCAATGACAACAGGAGAGGCGGCTAAATGAATGTTTTTTCCGATGTGTTCGCTGAGGTGGCATTGTTGCTGTTATTGGCAATCGTCATGGGAGCGCTGGGTGTGCGTTTGCGTCAGCCCTTGATTGTGGCTTTTATTGCGGCAGGTATTCTGGTCGGTCCCTCGGTGCTGGGCTGGGTGCATGCCAATGATCAGGTTGACCTATTGGCGAAACTTGGCATTACGCTGTTGTTATTTATCGTTGGGCTTAAGCTGGACCTGCATATTATTCGCACCATGGGACCCGTGGCGCTGGCGACAGGACTCGGCCAGGTTGCGTTTACCAGCATCATTGGCTATCCTGATCGCCCTGGCGCTGGGCATGTTGCCGATTGCCGCGTTATATGTGGCGGTTGCCCTGACGTTTTCCAGCACGATTCTATCGCCAAACTGCTGTCCGACAAGCGCGAGGTTGACACGCTGCACGGTCGTATCGCTCTTGGCTTCCTGATTGTGCAGGATCTTGTTATTGTACTGGCGATGATTGCCCTCAATGCCATAGCCAGCGTGAGCGTAGATGAAGCTTCAATGGGTTTCGAAGTATTGGAAATGCTGCTTAACCCGGATATTGCATGAATTGCACACGCCCTCACTTATCTCTTGATTCCACAAAGAATTGTCTCAGTCAGGTGTATGAATAACTACTCCACTTCTTCGAAAAATCCCTTGTGAAACCAATATCATGCGTGATCATCGTGCGAATTCATGCAATATCCGGGTTAAAGGCGTTGTTTTTCTGGTCGTCGTTGGTCTGCTCACACGTTATGTTTTATCGAGATTGCTCAATTCATTTTCACATTCACGGGAACTGTTGGTGCTGTTCGGTATTGTCTGGGCAGTGGCTCTGGCGGCTTTGGGTGATATGCTGGGTTTCAGCAAGGAAGTGGGTGCTTTCGTGGCCGGGGTTTCTTTAGCTTCCACGCCCTATCGGGATGCACTGGGGCGCGTCTGGTGAGTCTGCGCGATTTTCTGCTGCTGCTCTTCTTTCTTGATCTGGGCGCGCGACTGGAGTTTGGATCATTAGGTACTCAGCTGGCGGAAGCCTTAGTATTTTTCTTATTTGTATTGATTGGCAACCCTTTAATTGCTATGGTTATCATGGCAATACTTGGCTATCGCAAACGCACCGGGTTTCTAGCCGGACTCACGGTAGCGCAGATCAGCGAGTTTTCCCTCATCCTGGCCGCACGAGGTTTGCACCTCGGCCATATTGACGCAGCCACTGTGAGCCTGATCACCTTGGTAGGGATTATTATGATTAGTGCCTTGACCTCTGTATGATCATCTATTTCCATCCATTATATGAATGGCTGTCGCCCTGGCTGAAAATATTCGAGCGCAGTCAACCTTATCGAGAAAACGAACAAAATGATGTGTTTACGGATGCCATTTCACAGACTATTCTTTCCAGCCTGGGACGTTATGGTACCGGAATGCACAAGCACTACAGGAACGCGGCTGATCGTCTTTTTGAACATGCAGCTTCGGTGAAGTCGCGGTGAGACCAGTAAAGAAAAAAAATAGCGGGTTAACGGTTGCCTTGCGAGGATTTTTGTTCTTAACGATTTGGCTGATCCTCAGCGACGGTGTTATATCATCCTGGTGGATTGGGGCACCGACGGTTTTGCTTGCAACGATTGTGAGTATTGTGCTCATTCCTCCTGTACCGCTGGTGTGGCATGAAGTGCTCAGGTTCATGTTCTTTTTCTTAATACGCTCCTTGGTGGGTGGTGCGGATGTTGCCTGGCGGGCACTTCATCCTCGCATGCCTATTGCGCCGGATCTGGTTGAGTATCCGCTGCGGATACCGCCGGGATTGCCGCAAGTGTTTTTGGCGAATACGGTCAGTCTGTTGCCGGGCACATTAAGTGCTGAACTGGATCACAATGTCCTGAAAGTGCATGTGCTGGATAAAGAGAAGGATTTTATGACGGAACTCCAATCGGTCGAGCAACGTGTGGCACGAATGTTTGATGTGCCTCTGAATTTCGGTAATAAAGGTAACTAAAATGAGAAGATTCAAGAAGATTCTGTGTGTAATTGAACCCGGAAAGTTCTGTAAGCCCGCTTTAGAACGTGCCGTGTCACTGGCGGAGAATGATCAGGCTAATCTGACTGTCATCAACATGATCGAACGCATCGCAGATGACATTGAAATATTAATGAGCGATATGGCTTTAACTGATCTACAGGCTATGATGATGCGTAGGCATGAGCAGCACATAGAATCCGTGGTTGAACCTTATCGCAAGAAAATTAAAATACAAACCAAAATTCTTAAAGGCATTCCGTTTCTGGAGATTGTCCGTGAGGTGTTGCGTTGCCAGTATGATCTGGTGATTAAAATGACTGAAACTCAGGACTGGCTGGGTCGCGTATTCAGTAGTGACGATATGCATCTGTTACGCAAGTGTCCATGTCCTGTCTGGATGATCAAACCAGAAGCGCTGAAATCCTGCCGACGTATTCTGGCAGCCGTAGATGTGGATGACAGCTGGCCGCCAGCTGAATGGAAAGTAAGGCAGGCGTTAAACCAAAAGATCCTGGAAATAGCCAGTTCCCTGGCATTGTCTGAGTTTGCTGTATTGCATATTGCGCACGTGTGGGAAGCTGTGGGTGAGAGCCTCATACGTGAGCATGCGCCATTCATGGACGGCTCAGCTGACAAGATCACAACTTATGTTGAGCAAGTGCGAAAACAGCATAAGCAAAATATGGATACATTGATGCATGAGGTGACGAATCGTTTAGGACCGGATGCGCTGGACTATCTCAAACCGCAGATACATATGGTGAAAGGTTCGGCGCGCAAAGAAATTCCAGTACTGGCAAAGCAAATTGAAACCGATCTGATCGTTATGGGTACCGTGGCCCGTACAGGTGTCTCTGGATTCATTATAGGCAATACCGCCGAGGCGATCCTTAATCAGATCGATTGTTCAGTACTTGCAATCAAGCCGCACGGATTTACAACACCCGTTAAGCTGGAGGACTAAATACCCATGCAAATGTTTTATTTTTCACTGGCGTTTTTTTTACTGCTCAATCTTTGCGTGGGAATGTGGCGTGTATTGCGTGGTCCGACGGTAGCCGATCGCATGCTGGCAGCGCAATTATTTGGCACCACCGTTGTGGCGATACTGTTGCTGCTGGCACAGACGTCCGATAATCCGGCCCTGCGCGATGTAGCCTTGGTATTTGCCTTGTTGGCTGCAGTTACGGCAGTGGCATTTGTGCGGCGCATCTGGCCGGAAAAGAGAGGGTTTGAGCGTGATCCCGAGTGATTATGTTGCTGTAGTCCTGCTGATATTGGGGGGTATTTTCTTTTTTTCGGGAACCGTTGGCCTGCTGCGTTTCCCGGATGTCTACACGCGGCTACATGCCTTAACCAAAGCGGATAATGTAGGATTGGGACTCATTGTATTAGGTCTTGTAGTACAAGCCGAATCATGGTTTGTCGTAGGCAAATTGCTATTGATCTGGCTGCTTGTATTGTTTGCCGGAGCCAGCGCATCCCATTTGATTGCCAAGCGGGCATTGCATCGGGGAATCCGCATGTGGAAGTAATAACCTGGCTGGAATGGGCTTTCGATGCCGTATTGAGCGTGGGATTATTGTGGCTGGCCTGGCGGGCGTTAGCCAGCCCGGATTTGTTTAAAGCCATTGTCTTGTTTGTTTCTTTCGGACTGCTGATGGCGTTGGCCTGGGTACGGTTGGATGCACCGGATATTGCCCTGGCTGAAGCAGCGATCGGCGCGGGATTAACCGGTGCTTTGCTGCTCGCTGCATTGGCGAGATTACGCGCGATAGCATTCAAGGATACTTCCGTACCCCCGCCGCAGTTTTCTAAACCACAGTTCTTGCACTGGTTATTGATTTTCTTCCTGCTATGGTTAGGCGCGGGCCTGGGGTATGCGATTTGGGTTTTGCCACCTTATTCCACAGGATTGAGTGTAGCGGTTGCTGCGCATCTTGATGCCAGTGGCGTGAGCAATCCGGTGACTGCGGTGCTGCTCAACTTTCGAGCTTACGATACCATGCTGGAGATGATTGTATTATTAATGGCATTGCTGGGCATCTGGTCGCTTGGCGGCTTTCCTCCACATACGGATATGCCCACCGGTTCAGTGCTGGATACTTTTTCACGCCTTTTGGTGCCGGTATTTATTCTGGTAGCGGCCTATCTGTTGTGGATTGGCGCTGATGCTCCCGGTGGGGCCTTCCAAGCTGGATCGGTACTGGGTGCGGCCGGGGTCTTGTTGCTGTTGAGCGGCTGGCGGCCTCGCGTCAGTCTCACTCAGTGGCCCTTGAAGCTTGCTTTGGCAGCAGGCTCGAGTGCTTTTGTCATCATGGGTTTGCTGACAATACTGTACGAAGGACAGCTGTTGGCGTATCCCGCTGCACAGGCGGGGATGCTGATCCTTTTTCTTGAAAGTCTGGCAACGATTTCTATCGGCGCGACATTGGCCGCCTTGTTTCTGGGAAGATCATCTGATCATGAGGAGAATCAATGAGTAATGCATTCCTGTACGCTCTGGTGGGTGTGGGGCTGTTCTCATTGGGATTTTATGCGCTGATACGGCATGTTCATCTGTTGCGCAAAATCCTGGCGATTAATGTCATGGGTAGTGGTGTTTTTCTGGTGCTTGTGGCGCTGGCTAAGCGTACAGGGAGTGCGTTACCTGATCCAGTGCCGCATGCCATGGTGATTACCGGGATCGTGGTTGCCGTTTCAGCGACGGCATTGGCGCTCATCCTGATGTTGAAGTTGTTTGCGGAAACCGGTCAAGCTGCATTATCTGACAGGCGTAAAGAGTAGTATTGATGGAGGCAATGCTTGCGGATACCGCTTGGGCAGTTATGCTCATCATACTGCCGTTAGCGGGAGGTATAACCTGTTTCCTCTGGCCGACGCTGTCAAAAACATTAGGACTCATAACCGTAGCGGGTGTTGCGCTGTCGGTTGCAGGCCTGGGTCGGCAGATGATGGAAAATGGCGTGTATCGTCACGCCGTGGGCGGATGGGGTGCGCCGCTGGGTATTGATCTGTTTGCTGATGGCCTAAGTCTGCTGATGTTAATCATGACGGCATTGGTTGGGCTGGGGATCAGCTTTTATTCAAGGAATTATTTCAAACCGCAAGAGGCTATCTGGTTCTGGCCGATCTGGTTGTTTTTACTGGCCGCATTGAACGCCTTATTTCTTTCTGCGGATATTTTTAACCTCTATGTGACCTTGGAGCTGGTTGGACTGGCGGCTGTGGCATTAACAGCTTTGACAGGCCACAGAGATGCTTTGAATGGCGCCATGCGCTATTTGCTGGCCATGCTGCTGGGATCGCTGGCTTATTTGCTGGGTGTTGCGTTACTTTATCATGACAGCGGCAGTGTGGATATTGTTACGCTTGCTGAACAGGTCAAGCCTAATGCTACCGTTTGGGCGGCTTTGGCGCTCATGAGTGCCGGCCTGGCGCTCAAGACCGCGCTTTTCCCGTTAAGTTTCTGGTTGCCGCCAGCCCATGCCAGTGCTCCAGCGCCGGTAAGCGCTCTGTTATCTGCGCTGGTAGTGAAAGCCTCTTTTTATATTTTGTTGCGTTTGTGGCTGGAAATCTTCGGTTTTTTTGCTGAGGGCGCTGCGACATTGCTTGGTTTGCTCGGAATGGCGGCCATTCTTTGGGGTTCTTTGCAGGCTTTGTGTCAGACTCAGGTGAAGTTGCTGGTTGCTTACTCCACAGTGGCCCAGATTGGTTATTTGTTTCTGGCATTTCCACTAGCTTCAGGCAGTGATAGCATGATCTGGGGTGTGGCCGTGTATCTCGCTTTTTCTCATGCGCTGGCAAAGTCCGCGATGTTTTTAGCGGCTGGCAATCTGGTGCGGTTTGGCGGCCATGACCGTATTGCCGACCTGGATCGTGTAGTGCAGCGCCTGCCGCTCACCGTGAGTGCTTTTGCGTTGGCTGGCGTAAGTATCATGGGATTGCCGCCCAGCGGCGGTTTTGTCGGCAAATGGTTACTGCTCGAGGCCGCCATGGTGCAGGGGCGGTGGGATCTTGCCGCAGTGATGATGATCGGTAGCCTGCTGGCCGCAGGCTATGTTTTTAAAGTGCTGGGATATGCTTTTACAGAGGCAGAGGTATCGCACAATGCGAAAACAGTGCCCGCAAGCATGGAATGGGCCGCTTTGCTGCTTGCTATAGGCGCAATCCTGCTGGGTTTTATGGCGCCTGAGATTTTATCACTGACGCGCATGACTGTTTCATCTGGCGCTGGCGGGGCAGCACCATGAATGGGAGTGCCTGGCTTCCGCTGTTAGTGGTGGCAAGCGCATTGTTGCCCGGCTTGATTATCTTCGCTCTGGCCGAAGAAAAAGTGTACTTGCGCACGGCACTCAATCTGACCGGAGCCTTTTCCAAACTATTGCTGACCGGATGGATGCTATGGGGCGTCTATCATGGGTATCAGTATGAAGTGAGTATGCCGTTTCTGCCGGGTCTTGACCTGGTTCTGCGCGCGGATGCGTTGTCGCTGTTGTTCATTGCGTTATCCGGCATACTCTGGCTGTTGACCACCATCTACGCGATTGGTTATCTGGAAGGCTCGCCGCATCGCAGCCGATTTTTTGGATTTTTCAGCTTGTGCGTGACCAGTACAGCCGGCGTTGCCTTGTCTGGCAACTTAATCACTTTCCTGCTGTTCTATGAGTTGCTGACACTGGTGACTTATCCACTGGTCGTCCATCGAGGGACGGAAGCGGCGCGGCGGGCGGGACAAACCTACCTCATCTATACTGTTTCTGGCGGTGCCTTGTTATTGCTGGGTACGGTGTGGCTTTATACCCTAACAGGAACTCTGGAATTTAAACCGCAAGGAATCTTGCGCAACCTGAGCGAAGAGAATCATCCCGCCCTGATCGCTGTTTTTGCCCTGCTGATTGCCGGTTTAGGTGTGAAAGCAGCACTTGTGCCGCTGCATGGCTGGTTACCCCAGGCCATGGTTGCTCCCGCACCGGTCAGTGCCTTGCTGCATGCGGTGGCCGTGGTGAAAGCGGGCACTTTTGGTATTGTGCGTGTGGTCTATGATGTGTTTGGCGTGGATTTTGCCGCAGAATTGGGTGTTACCGGGCCGCTGGCGCTGCTGGCAGCGATAACCATCATTTATGGTTCTTTGCGTGCCTTGTTCCAGGATGACCTGAAACGCAGATTGGCCTTCTCCACCGTGAGTCAGGTGTCCTATATCATCTTGGGTGTGGCGATCGTTGGGCCATTGGCTACTATCGGCGGCGTGGTGCACCTGGTGCATCAGGGTTTGATGAAAATCACCCTTTTCTTCTGTGCCGGCAATCTTGCAGAAACGCTGGGGATTCACAAGATACACGAGATGAATGGCGTTGGACAGCGTATGCCCTGGACCATGGCAGCTTTTACTGTGGGTGCTTTTGGCATGATAGGCGCGCCGCCGATCGCTGGGTTTGTCAGTAAGTGGTATCTGGGGCTTGGGGCACTGGAAGCAGGTCAACACTGGGTGATTCTTGTGCTGGTTGGAAGCAGTCTGCTCAATGCAGCTTATTTCTTACCGGTTTTGCATCGTGTCTGGTTTCGGGATCCTCCAGACACTTGGCCTGCGGAGCGTGATTTTGGCCCTAAAGAGACCGCCTGGGCATTATTGTTGCCGCCGGTCATCACGGCATTGCTGGCATTGCTGGCGGGTCTCATGGCGGCCGCGTGGTTCAGTCCCCTGGAGTGGGTGCGGCTCATAGCACAACGGGAGTTTTATCAACCATGAGTACATTAGGATTGCTATCACTGGCTGTGTTATGGCCACTGTTGCTGGTTTGTCTGCTGGGATTCAGGACGACACGTTCTTTGGCACTGCCTTTAGCCCCTTGGGCGGCATTGCCAGCGCTGGCGGCGAGTCTGCTGGTAGCCCCGAGCGAAGTACGCTGGCACATTTCCGGAATACTACTCGGCAGTGAAATAGGGCTGGACGCGACGGGGCAGGTGTTCTTATTGTTGGCGGCATTGTTGTGGGCAGTGTCAGGCGTCTATGCCCGAGCCTATTTGTCGCAGTCAACCCGGCACACAGAATTTTATATCTTTTTTCTGTTGTCAATGGCGGGTAATTTCGGTCTGATAGTGGCGCAGGATTTATTCGGGTTTTATCTCGGTTTTGCCCTCATGAGCTTTGCTGCTTATGGTTTGATAATTTTTGTTCGCAGCACTGCAGCCCTGCGGGCCGGGCGGATTTATATCGTTCTGGTAGTGGCAGGTGAACTGATGTTATTCGTTGCGCTGCTGATGACGGCTGAGATTGCCGACGCCACTACTTTCGATGCCATGCGTGCTGGCCTTGCACTGGCTGATCCTGGCAGTCGAAATTGGGTGATCTTGCTGGGTGTGGCTGGATTTGGTATCAAGGCGGGTGTGCTGGGACTGCATGTCTGGTTGCCATTGGCGCATCCCGTCGCACCTGCACCGGCCAGCGCCGTATTGTCTGGCACAATGATTAAAGCCGGTTTGCTGGGGTGGTTGCGGCTATTGCCATTGGGTGAGATTGCGCTGCCTGGATGGGGGGTACTGATGATGATGCTTGGATTGACGGCCGCTTTTTATGGCGTGGTGATTGGGTTGACGCAGCGTGAACCCAAGATATTGCTTGCTTATTCCAGTATCAGTCAGATGGGTGTTATGACCATGAGCCTGGGTTTGGGCATGCTGAGTCCACAGGCCTGGCCGCTCATTTTGCCGACGATTGCTTTTTATGCGCTGCATCACGGTTTAAGTAAAGGGGCCTTATTCCTGGGCGTTGGTCTTTCAGGCGGCGCTGGTCGCATACAGCGGCGTTGGATCTGGCTTGGCCTGTGGCTGCCTGCACTGACGCTGGCAGGAGCGCCATGGACCAGTGGCATGCTTGCCAAGCAGCTACTCAAAACTCATACGCATGATGCGCCATTGCCTTGGGATTCACTGCTTCCACTGTTATTATCAATCAGCGCACTGGCCACCGCACTGCTCATGTTACGCCTGCTTTATCTGGTTCGGCCTGCTGTCGCTGCAGCGCCGGATTTGACGCCCGCCGTGGGTCTTACAGGACCCTGGGTCGTATCGCTGTTGGCGGTTTTGCTGGTGCCCTGGTGGCTGGCATCTGACATGCCGGATCTGGGGTCGGTAGTGATTTATACAATGGATAGTCTTTGGCCGGTTCTCGTGGCTTTGATGGTTGCCTGGGTGGTGTTGCGGCTCGATTTTTTTCGGACAATACAGCCATTGCCTGCGGGTGATGTGCTGGTGCTAATGGGGCGCGGTTCTCGACTGTTCTATACGCTGGCTAACGCTTTGTCATGTTTTGGAGTTGGTTGGAAAAAGTGGCAAATGTGGTTCAAGCTTCGTTTAACAAGTCTGGTCATGGCTGCAAAAGAAAGATTTCAAAGTATGGAAGATCATTTTGCACGCTGGGAAGTGGCTATGCTTTTTCTAGTCATCGTGGTATTGAGCATGGGTCTCCTCGTCTCAAGATAGCATCAAAAACGGCTTGCATCTCTCTGTCATGATTGTTAAGGGCAGGGTCAATCGTACGCGGCAAGCTGGCGGGTCGCTATTTAAGGTCTCATAGCTCTGATTTATCTGCCGAAGGCTTGTGATCTGATGGGGTCGAACAGGGTTTACTGCAGCCGACATCACATTTCAATCCAAAGCGGCCTAGTCCACCACAGCTTCCGGCAAGCGGCCTGCGCCCCATCATGATACCTGTTGCCATGGCAACAATGGCGATCCCCATGATCAAGAAGGTTGCCAGAAAAGTGATGGTAATATGTTGCGTATCTTTGGGTTGAAAATGACTGCTGGCGTGTTCGACAAAAATTCCATCCTGATTGACGATGAATAGCGCTGACAATTCCAGCTGTTCAGCCATAATCATACCCTGTTCAAGACCCAGAACCAGCAACGCAGTCGCCCAGGCATCGGCAAGCATGCAGGTGTCAGCCAGTACGCTGACTGAAGCCAGATTGTTTTTTGCTGGCCAGCCTGTGGCTGGGTCGATGACATGCATGTAGCGCTGATGATCGATTTTAAAAAAATTGCGATAATTACCTGAAGTAGCGAGCGCAGTATTATTGAGGGATAGCACTTTTTGTACCGAACGGCGATACATTTGGGGCTTATCAATTCCGATCTGCCAGGGTATTTCCTGAGCATTCGCTCCGCGCGCACGGATTTCCCCGCCAATTTCGATCATGTAATGTTCGATGCCATGGCGCTCAAGCGTTGTCGAGATTTGATCAACCGCATACCCCTTGGCGATTCCAGAAAGATCGACATAAACATCAGTACGAATTTTGCGAACAGTTGGCGCTGTTTCATGAAGCGCGAGTTTGTCATGCCCTGTGCGTTTCAGAACTAGCGCGATCTCGACTTGATCAGGGATGCGTTCCGGCTGGACTTCCGGTCCAAAACCCCAAAGATTAACCAATGGTCCTAGCGTAATATCGAAAGCGCCCTTACTTTGCCGATTGATTTCGAACGCAGCCTTGAGGACAGTGTAAAGTGGGGCAGAAACAGGTATCCAGTCAGTTAAGTCGGAATGATTGAAGCGTGATAACTCCGATTCGGGATCATAAGTGGACATGATTTGATTGATTTTTATAAATTGTTGCTCAATTTCATCTTGTATCGTTTGTGAGGGTGGTGTATCAGGCGAGTGGCGGTATTTTATGCTGTAACTGGTTCCCATCGTGTTTCCGGTCAGTTGCGTGAATACGAGTGGCGATACGGCAGAGAGCCGACCGGAAATGGCGGCAATGAAAACGAGGATGACGATTACAGCCACAGAAATGATAACGATGCGTAATGGTGTCAGAGATTGGGTAGGCATGGACATAAAGCGTAAACGGTTAGTCGCCAAAGTCGTCATACAGGATATTTTCCTGCTCAACACCCAGATCCAGTAGCATTCTAATGACAGCTTTACTCATCATGGGCGGGCCACACAAATAATACTCGCAATCCTCCGGCGCAGGATGGTCTTTCAGATATTCTTCGTATAACACTTGGTGAATGAAGCCGGTGCAGCCTTCCCAGTGGTCTTCTGGTAAGGGCTCGGACAGTGCCACATGCCACTCGAAATTATCGTTTTCATGGGCCAGGTTATCGAAATTTTCAACGTAGAACATTTCATTTTTAGAGCGTGCCCCATACCAGAATGAAATTTTACGTTCGCTTTTGAGACGGCATAATTGATCAAAAATATGCGAGCGCAGCGGTGCCATACCGGCGCCGCCACCGATGAAAATCATTTCATTGCCGGTTTCACGCGCAAAGAATTCACCAAATGGCCCCATGATATTGACCTTGTCGCCGGGTTTGAGCATGAAAAGATAGGATGAACCCTGTCCTGGAGGGGTGCCTTCTGTTTTAGGGGGTGGCGTGGCGATACGGACATTCAACATGATGATGCCCCGTTCTTCCGGATAATTTGCCATTGAGTAGGCGCGTATGACCGTTTCCCTGGTATCAGAAGCATATCGCCAGAGATTGAAATGATCCCAGTCCTTGCGGAAGCGAGGTTCAATATCGAAATCCTTGAAGGAACAGGTGTAAGGCGGGCATTCAATCTGGATATACCCGCCTGCCCGAAACTCGACATTTTCCCCGACGGGAAGCTCCAGTACCAGCTCTTTGATGAAAGTAGCAACATTATGGTTGGAGCGAACCGTGCATTCCCATTTTTTGACACCGAATACTTCCTCAGGTACGGCGATCTTCATGTCCTGCTTGACGGCTACCTGGCAGGACAAGCGATAGCTGGCGCGGGCATCCCGTTTGTTGATATGCGAAGTTTCCGTAGGCAGAATTGTTCCGCCTCCTTCAAAAACCTTCACCCGGCATTGACCACAAGTGCCACTGCCGCCACAGGGAGAGCTTACGAATAACCCGGCATTGGCCAGTGTGCCGAGGAGTTTTCCGCCTGTCGGGGCTTCAATGGTGCGTTTATCATTGACAATGATCTTGACATTGCCTTGTGTCAGCAGCAGTGAACGCGCACCCAGAATCATGAAAACGAGTGCAATGATGATTGAAGTGAAAAAAAATACACCCAAAGCGATTTCTAGCATACGTGTACTTGTGTCATGTCATAGCCGGATACCGGAGAAGGCCATGAAACCGAGTGCCATCAATCCCGCGCTGATGAAAGTAATACCGAGTCCCTGCAGGCCATCGGGAACATCCGAATACTTGAGTTTCTCCCGTACTCCGGCCATGGCTGTGATTGCCAGCGCCCAGCCAAAACCGGAACCGAGTCCGTAGGTGACGCTTTCGGCAAAGGTATAATCCCGTTCCACCATGAACAGCGTGCCGCCCAGAATGGCGCAATTGACGGTAATCAGCGGCAGAAAGATGCCTAACGCGTGATAGAGCGCGGGTACGAAACGGTCCAGAAACATTTCGAGAATTTGTACCATTGCAGCAATGACGCCAATATAGCTGACAAAACCTAGAAAGCTGAGATCGACACTGGAAAGTCCGGCCCAGTCCAATGCGCCATCACGCAGCAAAAAGCGATAAATAAGGTTGTTGATGGGAACTGTCAGTGTCTGGACAACGATGACCGCGATACCCAAGCCAAACGCCGTCTCAATTTTCTTTGAGATAGCCAGGAAAGTGCACATTCCCAGAAAAAAAGAAAGTGCCAGGTTTTCAACAAAAACTGCAGTAATGAATAGGTTGACAAGCGAGTCCATCAGGCAGTCTCGGTAGGTTGACGCATTTCCCGGATGCGAAATTCAGCCTTTTCAACCTGTGCTTTTTTCCATGAGCGCACGGCCCAGATGATCAGTCCGATCAGAAAGAATGCACTGGGCGGAAGCAGCAGCAGACCATTGGGAACATACCAGCCGCCGTCCCTGGCTAACGGGAGAATCGTATAACCAAGCAAAGAGCCTGATCCAAAAAGTTCACGGATGGTGCCCACCGTCAACAAAATCACGCTGAAACCAAGACCGTTGCCGAAACCATCGAGAAAGCTGGGCCACGGCGGATTTTTCATGGCAAATGCTTCAGCGCGTCCCATCACGATACAATTGGTAATGATCAGGCCGACAAATACTGACAATTCCTTACTGAGTTCATAGGCAAAGGCGCGCAGAAACTGGTCCACTACAATCACCATGGATGCAATGATAGTCATCTGCACGATGATCCGGATATTCGTCGGAATATGATGACGGATCAGGCTGATTGCCATACCGGAACAAGCGACGACCAACGTGAGCGCGATACTCATGGTAAGCGCAGTTGACAGCTTGGTCGTGACCGCGAGTGCGGAACAGATGCCCAGGACTTGCAGGATGATCGGATTATTATCTACAACCGGCGAGAATAATATCTTGCGAACAGGATAAGCCATAGTGTCAACTCCTTTCTCTTTCTTCACGCAGGCGGATCAGATAAGGGCCAAAACCCTCTTTTCCCAGCCAGAAATTCAACAGTTGCGTCACGCCATGGGTGGTCAAGGTCGCGCCCGATAACCCATCCACTTTATGATGGCTGTCAGGTGTGGAGGTTCCCACAGTGCCCTTGATCAATTCAATGCGAGGCTCCCAATGATCATCAAAAGCGATTTTTCCTTTCCACAAGGCAAGCCACCTGGGGTTATCGACTTCCCCGCCCAGCCCCGGCGTTTCGGCATGCTGGTGAAACCGGAGTCCCTGTATTGTTCGCATATCCTCCTGTAGCGCGATGAAGCCATATAGCGTAGACCATAATCCATAGCCGTAAACCGGCAGGATCAGGGTTTTGAGTTTTCCCGCGCTATCATTGACCCGATAGACCGGCAGATACTTCGGTTTGCGTCTGATTTGCGCTGGATCCTCATTCCGCTGAAGCGGAATAGATAAATTCACATCTTTAACCGCTTTGGTGATATCAAATTTTTCCGGATCAAAGGCATCGGTCACAAGACCGCTGCTGAGTTCTACCATAAAAATATCCACCTGTTGGTATGCCTGTGCCACAGTGAGTCCTGGTTTCATCAGATCAGCAATCTCGACCAGGATACGCTTGCGCTCGATACTCTGGTTAGCCATCTGAATCGGTTTGAGCAATACGGCGGCACTGGCAACGATCAGTGAGCAGACGAGACAGACAGCGAAAGCCACCAGCAAAGTCTTTCTGTTGCTATGCTTGACGGGAGGGGTATCTGGCTCAGCCATGGCGACGCAGCCTCCGTCGAATATTGATCTGAATCACCACATAATCGATCAGTGGCGCAAAGATATTGGCAAATAGAATGGCCAGCATGATGCCTTCTGGAAAAGCGGGATTAAGCACACGAATCAATACCGTCATAAGTCCAATCAAAATACCGAAAACCCAGCGTCCTGCAGTCGTCATGGCGGCTGAAACCGGGTCAGTCGCCATGAATACCATGCCAAAGGCGAAGCCACCCAGCACCAGATGCCAGTGCCAGGGCATCGCCATCATCGGATGGGCATCACTGCCCAGGTTATTGAACAGCAGTGTGGTCCCGACCATTCCAAGGAAAACCCCCGCGATGATGCGCCACGAAGCCACTTTCGTATAGATCAGAAAAACAGCGCCGATCAGACAGGCGAGTGTTGAAGTTTCGCCCAGTGAACCTGGAATCAGACCAATGAATGCATTCCACCAGGTGTACCCGGCAACGGTGATGGTATCCATGCCGCCCAAAGCGCCTAAGCTCAAAGGTGTTGCACTCGAGAAACCGTCTACCGCGACCCATACCTGATCACCGGTAATTTCCGCAGGATAGGCAAAATAGAGAAAAGCACGTCCAACCAGCGCAGGATTGAGGAAATTTTTACCCGTGCCGCCAAAAATTTCCTTGCCGATCACAACGCCGAAACTGATGCCTAGTGCAACCATCCATAGCGGCATGTCCGGTGGCAACGTCAGCGCAAACAACATGGAAGTCACCAGAAAGCCTTCGTTGATTTCATGCTTACGCACGATGGCAAAGAGCACTTCCCAGAAACCGCCCACAATCAGGGTGGTCAGATAGATCGGCAGAAAATATAAAAATCCATGGGCCATATTGGCCAGAATACTGTCCGGTTCGAAACCGATGCCGAGGGTATTCAGGAACATACCCCGCCAGTCATCCTTGATGATGGAAAGTTCCTGTAAAGCGAGATTGGTCTGGTAGCCAGTATTGAACCAGCTCCAGAAAATGCAGGGAATCAGTGCAATCACGACATAGCTCATCAGACGCTTCAGGTCGATCGCATCACGAACATGTGGCGCAGCACGTGTCGAATTGGCGGATGTATAGAGAAATGTATCCACCATTTCATACAAGGCGAAATACTTCTCGAACCGGCCTCCCTTGGAGAACATGGGTTTTATGGATTCAAGCCAGCGGCGCATGTCTGTATCAGCCTTCTTTCTCGATTTGTCTTAAATTCTCGCGCAATATCGTACCGTAGTCATGTTTGCCCACACAGACGAATGAGCACAGTGCGAGATCCTCTTCGTCGAGTTCGAGACACCCCAGCTTCTGCGCCATGTCGGTATCACCCACCAGCAGGGAGCGCAATAATTGTGTTGGCAGAATATCGAGCGGCATGACTTCTTCAAAGCTGCCAGTGGGTATCATGGCACGAGGACTGCCGTTTTGCCCGGCGGTAAAATCGAATGTCTCATTCCGGTTACGGAAAAAACTCGACAGCATGACATTCATTTGCGAGAATTTTTTTCGACCCGGCGCCAGCCAGCCTAGAAATTCCCGTTCCGATTTTTCCCTGATGACGCTGACTTGCAAATGATGCCTCCCCAGATAGGCTGACCAATCTGCGGTACGGCGTCCTGACCAGACCGAACCGGAGATAATGCGATTGGCAGTGGATTCCGTGAGCTCATTCTCAAGCAGTTCTTCCAGAGAGGCGCCCAGACGCGTACGCAGCAATTGCGGATGCTTGACTTGCGTTCCACCCAGCGCAATGATGCGTTCGGTCCATAGCTGCCCTGTGGTAAACAATTTGCCAATTGCAATGACTTCCTGATAGTTGAGATACCAGATGGTTTTGTGTGCATTTACAGGTTCCAGGAAATGGACATGGGTGCCGGTCAGTCCGGCCGGATGTGGACCTGCGAAACTTGCCAGCCGCAATTGGGCAAGATTCTCTGGTAACGGGAGATCTGCTTTGGGCGCCTTGCATACCCAAAGGGGGCCGGAAGTGAGATGTGCCAGTACGTTGAGACCGTGATCAAAGGATTCTGCTTCCGCATTGATAATCGGCGCAGGATCGGCAGCCAATGGATTGGTGTCTATAGCGGTGATGAAAATGGCTGCAGGGCGGGTAGCTGGATCGGGTATTTTGCTATAAGGACGTGTACGCAGCGCAGTCCACAAACCCGACGCCAAAAGATTGTCTATGACTTGGTCTGTTGTCAAACCAGGCAGTTGATCGGGCGAATAGGTGGCGAACACTTCCTGATCCTCTGTTGTAACAAGCTGAATGATAACCGACAAAAGACTTCGCCGTGCGCCGCGATGGATGGCAGTAATTCTGCCGGCTCCCGGTGCCGTGAACAGGACATTTGGCAGCTTTTTGTGTGCGAACAGGGCTTGTCCGAGTTTGACCGATTCACCTTCATTGACAAGCATGGTGGCTTTGAGATCGATATAATCCGGTCCCAGGACCGCCACATGGCGAACGGGAGACGCCTTCTCTATTGTTTGCTCTGTTTGGCCGCTGATTGGCAGATCAAGGCCTTTCTTAATTCTTATAAGCATAGGAGTCAGAATGATTTTTATATTCTTGATATAACTGCCTGTATCACGGACACAGTAGTTGTTCCATCATAAAATCGTTCCTGGTACTCATCAAAATACCTGCCCAAAAAATCGATCCAGGAGATGGTGCGTTTTAGATCGAGCAGGTGGTATTTTAACAATAGGGCGCCTCTAAAAATTCAAAGTTCTAAACAAAACGAGGCACGAGTAAAAAATGATGACGCAGCATATGTTTGATATGTAAGGAAACATTTTTTCCGAGTAACAAAGTGTTGTGACGAAATCTGGACTTTTAGAGATGCCCAATAAAGTGCAAGAAGCATTGCAGTCTATATCTCGGGCGTGTCATATATGTAGCGTTCGAGCTGTTTGATGACAAATTGATGTTCTAAAATTGTATCTTTCACTAAATCACCAATAGAAAGCAGCCCGATTACTTTGCCTTCGTTCACGACTGGCAAGTGACGTACCCGCATCTCGGTAATCAACGCCATGCAATCTTCATTGGTATCATCCAGGCCGACATAGACTATCTGGCGTGTCATGATTTCCTCGGCGAGCGTATCTTTGACCGGTTTATCCAGCAAATAGGACTTACGCGAAAAATCTCTTTCTGTCAGGATGCCGACCAGTTTGTCGTCTCTCATTACCAACAATGCGCCAATATTATTGGCGGCCATTAACTGCATGGCATCAAAGATCGATGCTTCCGGGCTAATAGTCGTAACCTTATGTCCCTTTTCATGCAGTAGTTGTTTTACTGTTTTCATGATGAAGCTCCTTTATGAGTAATAAAATCTCCGGTTCATAATTCTCGGTCATATTGTCCAGGAGACTGTCCGAGAATAGAATGATCTACTAATAGCACTTCCTCGCTACGATTACTTAAGTCCGACAAGCTGCTAGTCTATAACATTTGGCGCTGCTTCACCTGCAGTTTTCTGCCAAGCCCTGGCAGTCCTGATGCTTTTTCGGAAGGACTGCAGATGGTGAAGTGGCATGAGCAGGAATTCTGGCGGGATGCTCTCGACACCGCCGTCACAATGGCAAATATAAGCGCATTATTTCAGTAAAAATAGCATGAAACACCTGTTGTTACTGACTTGCAGAGTATCCGGGTGGTAAAATGCAAATATGGATTCAGCTGCCGAACCCGCCGTGGTGTAATGGACAGGTGTTCGATATCCCGGATTATAGTAAAAAGAAGTTAATACTCATTTTATTGACAAAATATTTTTTAATTATGAAACTCAGTCCTGAATGCCATGATTACCGATAGTGATGGCAATAATTCGTATTAAAAACCTGCTGCTGAGAACCTATATTGGTTTTAAGGCAGAAGAAATCAATAAACAACAGGATGTTATCATTAATATGACCATTGATGCTGACTTGAGCCAGGCAATAAAAAATGACACCGTTGACGGATCCTATGATTACAAAATTATTACCAAAAGCGTCATTGCCCTTGTACAAGAGCAAAAATTTAAAATGCTTGAGACATTGACGCAATCCGTTCTTGACGAAATCATGAAGAGCAAAAAAGTTCGTTTTGCCAGGGTGGAAGTAGACAAGCCCCATGCGCTACGATTTGCTGCATCGGTTTCGGTTGAACTGGAGGCTTCAAGGAATGAACGGGAATAAAGGCATGAATGAATGCATCATCGGTATAGGGTCCAATATCAATCCTGAAAACAATATCCAGACTTCTTTAATGATCCTGGCACGGGAAGTTGAAGTTAAGGGAACATCCTCATGGGTCAAAACCACTCCTATCGGCATCACCGATCAGGATGATTTTGTGAATGGTGCCGTTAAAATCTGCACGACCATGACCATTGAAGAATTAACCCACTACCTGAAAAGACTGGAAGACAGGCTTGGTCGAGATCGCGCACTCCCCAAATTCGGCCCAAGAGTAATTGATCTTGACATCATTGTCTGGAACGATGAAATAGTCGATGACGACTACTATATTAGGGATTTTGTCAGGAATGCCATTGATGAATTGAAGTAACTGTTTTTTGCTGAAGTAGCGTCAATGGGTGACCCTTTCGACTCTTTCTCTAAAGGAGAGTGCCGATACAAACCAATACAGATTTTTTCAATTTATATAATGGGCACCTCTAAAAATTCAGGGTTCTAAACAGGACCAGGCGCGAATAAAAAATATTGACGCAGCATATGATGGATAGGTAAGGAAACATTTTTTGTGAGCAACGAAGTATGGTGACGAAACGGGGTAAGTAGGCAAGCCGCAAAGCGGCTGCTCGCAAATATGGATTTTTAGCGTAGTAATCGGCCGGAGGCTGCAAGGCGTCAGGAAGAAACATGATGAAGTTAGCAAAACAGATCTTTTTTCTTTTTATATTTTTTATAATCAGTAACTTATAATTGTTTCTTGAAAGAGGTGGCCATAATGTCCACACCGTGTTTGCCGCAATACTCTTTTAACCAATCGAGATGGATTTTTCGATCTTCATCGGAGAAAAATACATTTTCTCGTCGATTTCCTCGCTGAGTGATGTGATGCGGTATCCCGGCAAATACAGTTCTGCTTAGTCTTGGCATTCATGGATTGTAATTGAATCCAATAATAAAGGGTAGCGTCCCCTTTTCTCCTGTTCCGGCGTCAGCTTCCCATTATCTCGGAATGACTGTTCATCATCTGCCTGGTATTCCTTGATCCACCGTTTCAGTATATTAGCGTTAATCTCCAAGCTTCGTGACGCTTCTGCTATCGTATATCCCTGATCCAAAACCAAGCTGATTGCAGCTAATTTGAATTCTTTTATGTACTGCTTTCTTGTTACCACCTTCCCTCCAATTAAAAGACGATTTTCTCTTAACTGGGGTGTCCGGGTCTATTGAACCACATCAAATCAAATTTCCGAGGAGATTACAACTGACTATACTAAAGAAATAAAAATTCGTAACTACTCACCCCCTTCAAAAATAATCCAAAAAACACTTGACAGGTTTTTGGGCAAGAAAAATTCGATTCCCTTCCACGCTGAAAAATCCATGCACTATGCACATTGGATTCTGGAATAAGCCGCTTCCAGTATAATT
>JAUXRH010000143.1 GCA_030682075.1 Nitrosomonas sp. | reverse complement strand
CGCAAAAGACACTTCAGTTTCGACAGGGTTATTGCGCCAGAAATTGCCTGAAAAGGGTAAAAACGAGCGAATAACAACCCAATATCGCCTTGAATTGAGGAAAAGTCTAATTATTGGACAGAAAAACGTCGAAAATCGAGTAAATCTCCTCCCGACTTGGATTGATTCGCTTTTTTTTTAGGTATTTTTAGAGGTACCCATATGGCTATGTTGCAATTAATTATTGAAGGAAATTTAGAAATCGACCAGACTACTATACATCGTGGTCTTGTGCATTTTTTAGATTTCACTTAACTTCATTAGAATTAGATGGTTGCAAAAAAATCATCAATAGCTAAATGCGGCATAGCTTTACACAATAGCCATATTCAGGGCAAGGTATGTGAATGGCAGGAGATGGATTAGTCAGTATAAAGAACCATAACTTGCTGAATAGCGATGGCAAAACGGAGGAAACAAGCATGACGCGTACACTTTTTATTCTCAATGACGCGCCCTACGGCAACGAGCGAGTCTACAACGCACTGCGCTTGGCAGGCGCGCTTGTCACCAGGGAAGATCAGCATGTGCGAGTGTTTCTGCTGGCCGATGCGGTGACTTGCGCCAAGGCCGGGCAGAAGGTGCCGGAAGGGTATTATAACGTTCAGTTGATGTTGCGCAAGCTGCTGCACAAGGGTGAATTGGCCATGTGTGGCGCTTGCATGGATGACCGAGGCGGAGATACTGGAGGGCGTGAAGCGTTCCACACTGAACCAGCTAGCTGACTGGACTATTGAAGCCGATAAGGTACTTGTATTTTAAAGGAATAACAACAATGCTCTTTAAGTTTAGGCAATTGACAGCTTGGGTATCTTCTCTGTCCTGTTACTGCAATTGAGCTTGGCTCGGGAAGCGCGGTATGAACTGGAACGACTGGATTATCTATAACGAACTCATTGTTAAATTGACTGTATTTTTGGGTATATTTTTCCTCATGGCGGCTTGGGAACAACTGGCGCCTTGTCGTGCCTTGACTATTTCGAAGAGTCTTCGCTGGATTAACAATCTCGGACTGGTATTGCTCAACGGTGTTGTTCTGCGCCTGCTGTTTCCGGCGGGTGGCGTTGGAATCGCTGTTTTTGCGCAACAACAAGGCTGGGGATTATTGAATTATTATCCAATATCCCTGTTTGCCTCGATTGTCATTTCAGTCGTGGTAATGGATTTCATCATTTACCTGCAACATGTAATGATGCATGCCGTTCCTGTTTTTTGGCGCGTGCATCGCGTCCATCACGCTGATCTCGATTACGACTTGACGACCGGCATACGTTTTCACCCCATTGAAATCATCTTGTCCATGCTGATCAAGGCCGCCGTTATTTTGCTGCTGGGACCTCCAGTATTAGCGGTGGTGGTATTCGAGGTGCTGCTCAATGGCGTCGCCATGTTCAACCACAGCAATATACAATTGCCAGGCAGACTGGACCGGGTGCTGCGCTGGGTTCTGGTTACGCCGGACATGCATCGCGTTCATCACTCGATCAAAGAAGATGAAGCGAACAGTAACTTCGGTTTCAATCTCTCTTGGTGGGATAGATTATTTGGTACTTACCGGGATCAGCCCAGAGGCGATCACCAGAGCATGGTCATTGGCATCAGCGGCTACCGGGACCCAAGACAAGTCGAACGTTTGCCCGGCATGCTGGCTCTGCCGTGGAGCGGCGATATTCTCAGTTATGCCATCAACCGGCGTAACCGTGATCAGAAATAAATAATAGATTGATTTTCCAGAAATTCTTTTACTTTGCTTGTTCACGATCTTGATTATTTCAGATTGAAGTGGATTTGAAAAAAGATGAGAAAATCAGCGTTAACCCTGGTTAATCTTCTGTTACCTTGGCTCAGTCTGCTTGCAGTGATGCAATAATTGGGCAGGAAACATTTCCTTTTCGTGTATGGCAGGCGCATAAAAGCGCAGATAGCACAGCCTCCATGCGCGTCAGATCCTCCAGTTTTTTACGCACATCTTTTAGTTTGATTTCAGTCAAATAGCAAACTTCATTGCAGTGAGTGCCGTCTTCCAGCCGAAGCAATTCACTGATTTCATTCAAACTGAAACCTAGCCGCTGGGCAGACTTTATAAACCTTACGCGCTGCACATCAACCTCGCTATAACGGCGAATGCCGCCGTAGGGCTTGTTCGGTACCGGTAATAAGCCTTTATGTTGATAGAAGCGGATCGTTTCCACGTTGACCCCGCCCGCCTTGGCGAATGCGCCGATGGACAGATTCTCCAGATTATTCTCCATACTGCTTGACTCCGTACTTGACTACGGAAGTAATCTTACAGTACCCGTGAAATTTCTAAAAGGAGAAATGTATGGCCGACTTAACTTCCTAAGACTATTGAATTATTAATCCATTTTTACTGCAAAACAAGGAGGTAATATCATGAAAAATAGAAATTATCAGAATTGCATTGAAGCCTGTTTGGCTTGCTTCATGGCCTGCGAGAAATGTGTAGATTGTTGTATCGGTTCGGATAGAGAGAAATGCTTGCGCCTGTGTATGGACTGCGCAGAAATTTGTCAGCTTTGCGCTCGTCTTATGGCCCGTAATTCAAGCATTGCCAAGAAAATAAGCGCGCTCTGTGCCGAGATATGTGGTCTATGTGCAGAAGAATGTGGAAAGCATGACGAAGAGCGCTGCCAGAAATGCGCCGAAATGTGCAGAAAATGTGCAGATATGTGCTGCCGGATTGATTAGCGTGCGAAAAAGGCCGGATCTGGATTTTTAACTATAGAATCTAGACCCGTTCCCAAACGTGCTTTATTTCTTCCTGCATATCTATTTTTACGGTATCTGTGAAATTTTTAAAAGGAGAAATGCATGACCGAGTCACAACAAGGGCGCCGCGCTCTCGTCGCTGGAGGGCTGGCTGCTATCCTCGCCTCCACCTGCTGTCTGGGGCCGCTGCTCTTGATCGCCTTGGGATTCAGCGGTGCCTGGATCGGCAACCTGACCATGCTGGAACCATACCGCCCGATCTTCATGGGTGCGGCGCTGGCGGCTATGTTCTTCGCGTATCGCCGCATCTTTCATCCGGCACAAGCCTGCAAACCGGGTGAAGTCTGCGCGATCCCTCAAGTACGCAGTACCTACAAATTCATCTTCTGGGTCGTGACTGTCCTGGTGGTGGTCGCGTTGGCCTTCCCTTATGTCCTTCCATTATTCTATTAACAGGAGATCCTCATGAAAACGCCAGTTTCGGCGCAAGCCAAAAAACTTATCGCAATAGCTGCATTCTTCGCCACTCTGACTTTACCTGCATGGGCGGCTATCCAAACGGTCACGCTGTCTGTACCCGGCATGACGTGCGCCGCTTGCCCGATCACGGTGAAGAAGGCGCTCTCTAAGGTGGATGGCGTGCAAGAGGTCAATGTAAGCTACAAGAAATTTGAAGCCGTTGTCACCTTTGATGATACCAGGACCACTGTCGAGACATTGACCAAAGCTACCGAAAATGCTGGCTATCCATCTTTGTTAAAAGAGTGAAGATGGAAAACTCGGGGGCGAATACAAAAACACTGCTGCGCACCGGCATTATCGGCACATTGATCGTAGCGCTGTGTTGCTTTACGCCGATATTGGTTATCCTGTTCGGATTGATCGGCTTGTCGGCGCTCACCGGGTATCTCGACTACGTGTTACTACCCGCGCTCGCCATATTCGTCGGCCTAACTATTTATGCCATATGGCGCAAACGCAAGGCTGATGCCTGCTGTGCACAAACCGAATCTGAAGAGAAAAAATGAAGAATTTAAAAATAATTGGCATGACCTGCGAATCTTGCGTACCGCATATCAAGCAAGCGTTGGAAAACGTGCCGGGTGTCAAATCAGCCGTTGTGTCCTACCAGCAGGGAACAGCGCAACTGGATATTGAGCCGGATACCTCATCAGAGGCGCTAATTGCAGCGGTCACGGCACTTGGCTATCAGGCGGCCTTCCATAAAGGCCCGGCAGCGCTTGATAAGACAGATGATCATTTGCACATTGCCGTCATCGGCAGCGGCGGCGCGGCGATGGCTGCCGCTTTGAAGGCAGTCGAGCAAGGCGCGCGGGTCACATTGATTGAACGCGGCGTCATCGGTGGTACTTGCGTCAATGTCGGCTGCGTGCCATCCAAGATCATGATCCGTGCCGCCCATATCGCCCATCTGCGCCGTGAAAGCCCATTCGACGACGGCATCGCAGCCACCGAGCCTGCGATTCAGCGCAGCAAACTGCTGGCCCAGCAACAGGCCCGCGTCGATGAGCTGCGTCATGCCAAATACGAGAGCATTTTGGAAAATACACCGGCCATCACCGTATTATATGGCAAGGCGCTTTTCAAGGACGACCACAGCCTTATCGTGCATATGACCGAAGGCAGTGAGCGCGAGGTGACATTCGATCGCTGCCTGGTCGCGACGGGCGCCAGCGCGGCAGTACCACCGATTCCTGGCCTCAAAGAAACACCTTACTGGACTTCCACTGAGGCGCTGGTCAGCAGTACGATTCCTGAGCGGCTGGCCGTGATCGGCTCGTCGGTGGTCGCGGTCGAGCTGGCACAAGCCTTCGCTCGGCTGGGCAGCCAGGTCACGATCCTGGCGCGCAGCACGTTGTTCTTCCGCGAAGATCCGGCTATCGGCGAGGCCATCACAGATGCTTTCCGTACCGAAGGGATCACGGTGCTGGAACACACGCAAGCCAGTCAGGTCGCTTATGTCAATGAAGAATTCGTGCTGACTGCGGAGCACGGCATCGTTTCCGCCGACAAGCTGCTGATCGCCACTGGCCGCACAGCGAACACGCGCGGCTTGGCGTTGGAAGCAGCAGGTGTGACCGTCAATAGCCAAGGCGCCATCGTCATCGATAAGGCCATGCGCACGAGCAGTCCACCTATCTACGCTGCTGGCGACTGCACCGACCAGCCGCAATTTGTCTATGTAGCGGCAGCGGCAGGGACGCGCGCAGCCATCAATATGACCGGGGGTGAGGCCGTGCTTGATCTAACTGCGATGCCGGCTGTGGTGTTCACCGATCCGCAAATGGCAACCGTGGGCTACTCAGAGGCGGAGGCACACCTCAAGGGCATCGAGACAAACAGCCGCACGTTAACGCTGGACAACGTACCGCGCGCGCTTGTCAATTTCGACACGCGCGGCTTCATCAAACTGGTTGCCGATGCAGGCTCGGGCCGCCTGATCGGCGTCCAGGCGGTGGCCCCGGAAGCGGGGGAACTGATCCAGACGGCGGCACTGGCTATCCGGGCGCGTATGACAGTACAAGAGCTGGCCGACCAACTGTTCCCCTACTTGACGATGGTCGAGGGATTGAAGCTCGCGGCACAGACTTTCTCCAAGGATGTAAAGCAGCTTTCCTGCTGCGCCGGGTGAGGAAAAAGGAGGCGTTCGATGAATAGCGGGGTAATCGGGCCAAGGCCGAAAATCGCCCGAATGTCACTCCAAATATGTTTATATAAAACAATCGGTTAGATGGAGTTACTTAAGAGCTTTAAGTAGTGACACACCTTGTGTCTTGCAAGACTATTTTACAAGCGTTGTTTGTTTCAACTCGAAAGTCAGCACCGGCAGATCAGGAATCAATTGAAGCCCGGCTGCATAAGTGGATACGCTATTGCCGGTGCCAGCTATATCGATAAACGGAAGATTCAGCTCGCCTGTGGCCTGATTGAACGAAGCATTGTCACCGCGATAATTTTCCGTCAGTTTTTCAGCCTGCGTCAGTTCAAAGCGCAATGGATTGCTTCCATCAACAAGCTGTAAGCGCGCTCGGTAAACACCGCTCACGTCATTACCGGTCAGAACATCCACTGCGGGTATTTCAAGGAAGGCTGTATCAAAGCGGGCATTGGGCACCCGTTTGTAAACCGCCCCGGTCGTATCAAAAGGGGTCCCCGTTGTGTTGCCGAGCACATAAAGCTCACGATCTGGATCCTGCCCGAAACCCAGCATCCAGAAACCGGGCTGGTCACGGCCAGTCAAATCAACCTCCAGAATTTCGGTGCTATCGGAATAAAATATCCGGCCATCGCCGCTTCCCGTTTTGGCGACATCGCCAAATAGATATGTTTGCTGCAATGCGGGAGCCGCGCTGCCGCGATAGATAAAGCCGCCGATAATGGCCGTGCCTTCATCGTGATCATACTGCACCACCGGATCGATGAAATTTCCGGAGACCGGTTCGCTGGTAACGAATCCTGCTTCATTACCATTAGGCTCGAAGCGAAAGCTGCCTTCCTTCAGGCCCCAGCCATAATTTCCGCCAGCCTGAATCAGATTGACCTCTTCAATGTCGTTTTGCCCGACATCCGCGAGAACAAGCGCGCCGCTTATTGCATCGAAAGAAAACCGGAAAGGGTTGCGGAAACCATAAGCATAAATCTCATTCAGTACCGTATCCGAACCGGCAAAAGGATTGTCGCCTGGAATCCCGTATTGTCCATTATTTGAATTGTTTCCTGCTGGATCAATTCGCAGCAAGCTGCCGAGCGGATTGCCGGTATTCTGGCCGTTGCCATCGGCACCGTGCCCGATTATCGGGTTGCCGATGAATGCCTGGCCATCGCGATCGTCGGCGCCGCCGCCATCGCCCAATGCTATATACAGCATACCGTCCTGGCCAAAATTAAGCGCACCGGCATTATGATTGAATTGCGGCTGGTCGACCGTCATTAATATGCGTACATTCTCCACAGTGGCCTGATCCGAGTCGATTGCACTTAATCGCCACTCCCGGATCACACTGCGGTGATTCGCGCTGGAATCCGGCGGGATGGTGGAAAAATCACTGGGCTCTCCCGCCGGTTCCGATGTATAGGTATACAGCAGGCCGTTACCGGCATATTGCGGATGAAAGGCAAAGCCGAGAAAACCGCGCTCGTCAAATGTACCGGTCCCAAAAGCGCCCAAAGGCACCAGCAGGTTTGAGAGATCCAGAAAAATTGCTTTATTGCCGGTAGTCAAATCGATGCGCCAAAGCTTTCCGTCCTGGTCGCTTACATAGAGATGTTTTGAATCCCCGGGCGCGGATGCACCCCAGTTGGGTGCTGTCAGCTCAGTAGCCACCGGCTTTAATCTGAGCCGGATAGAACCCTTCCGGACCGGCGCAGGAATCGGATCATCCAAGCGAACGTCTGCAGGTGATTCCGGCGCGATAACATGAAGATCATCCAATACCGCATAGCCACTGGCACTTTGATTGCGAAGAATAATTTTTGCTACCGGCTTGCCTAATGAAGCTGTGGAGGCATTGATTTCTGTCCAATTCGACGATGTGCCTGGAAAACTGCCCAGAATCTGGCCATCGCTATCCAGAAGCTCTAGCGTGCTGGAATTATTCCCGCTTTGTGTCCGGAAGAAAACCGTCAATTCCTGAGCCGGGGGATTGAAATCAATATTGCCTGTCGCTCCCGGCGAAATCATCCAGGCGTTGGCACCGGTATGATAAAGGGAGAAAATGCCCGCCGATTTTGCCTCCCCTCCACTGAAAGTAGCTGAAAAACCGGTATCCGTTAATGCAAAAGAACCGCTGGTATTGTTGAGTTCAAAGCCGGTAGTGATTTCAGCGGCCTGAAGTGTTAACGTTGCAGCCAATAACATCAATGAAGATAACGTTGTATAAGGTTTCATTTCAAATACCTCCTGGTTTCAAATTGATATTTGTCATTTTTATTTATGAGTAGGTCCTAAACCTTTTGCATTCAATTCTGCCAGTGCTTGATCAGTTTTTTTAAGATGGCCCAATCCCATTCCCAGCAATACATGGTCAGCTTTTGTATATTGGATATTGCTATAGGTGGTTATTTCTACCCGATTTCCCCAAGGATCAAGAAAATCAAGAAAAGGGCCATTTAAAAGTTTGATACCCATCCCCTCAAGTGTCTGCCTCACTAATTCTTTATTGTCTACCGCTATTCCAAAGTGTCGCATTTGATCAGGTTGTCTATTATCATTTTTTATAAAATTGAGAAATTGATCCCCAAAATAAATAAATGCTTGCATCTCATTTTTTTCATGAACTTCAAAGTTCAAGAAATCGCTATAAAATTTTAACGCTTCGTAAATATTTCCAACTTCTAATGCCACATGATTTATACCTACTGCATATGCCTTCATATTTTTTCCTTTGTCATTGAAATTCAATCTAATCCAAATAAAATAGGCTATTCTTGTGCTATTGAAGATAATATTGAAGAAAGTTAATTAAGCAAGTAGTGATAAATAGCTAATCTGCATTAGTCTTCATTGATTTGTATCACATCTTTCCTGGCTCCTGTATGGCGTCACTCCAGGCAAGCGAATGGTAGTCAAAGCCATTTTCGATGGTTGGTTTGATAATGTTGAAGAAGGGAGAAATGTCGAAATCCCGAGGAGTGAACAAACTATGATGGCGGATTCGATAGATTTCCGCATAACAATCAGTGCACATCGGATCGTCTAACCAGGCGCGCTGAATCTCCGGCAATATTGGATAGTGCACCTGTTGAAACGCTTGCGCAATCAGGGTTGAGCAGATTGCGCGGGTCGGATCTCCGCTGCCGAGAGCCAACAGGCGTCTGCGGAATCTTGTTGGAACAGGTGCTATGGGAAGAAGATGGCGTATGAGGTCGAAAATATTTTTGAGATCATACTGTTGACCGATACGTGCAATGGCATAATCCACAACGCGCCTACGATCTTTATCATTCAAACCAACAGGGCGGCAGATTCGGGTGTGCATTTGCGCATAATGAGCAAGCGTTATTGCACGTACGCCTTCCTCCAGGTCCGCTTCAACCAGTACCGGGGTAGTTGCCGGAATGCTGGAAGGAAGTGCATTGCCGATATACAGTGCTGCATGTGACCAGGTCGATTGCGTAAGATATTTGATAGCAACACTAATACGGGTATTTCCTTCAACCAATAAAACATCTCCGGGTTGTAAAGCTGCCGCGAGTTTTTCCTGGCTGATCATGGCGACCTGAGTGCTTTGCCGGACTGGCTTGGTTAAAAATCGTGCCAGACCACGGCCTGCACTTTCAGTTACCTGATCCATAAATTCCTCTTTTTATCGCTAGTTCCGGATTTCTGTTCACTATAATTTTTATATTTTTATCATTCTATAACGACGAATTGTTTTCCTGTCAAATAGATAGCGCCCAGCCGGGGAGCATGTTCAGTGCGGCTGCCTCCAGCGTCTTGTCAAAGCCGGTGAAGACTATTAAACCTGGCGCCAGCAGCAGAACACCCAGGACACGTTTGCCGTTATCCGCCTGTTTCATTAAATTCGGCCAGATGATTCGTCTGAGCAGATTGATGGAAAGTAATGCTGTGCTTAATAGCGCCGCAGCGGTGCCGGTGCCAAAGGCAAACATGACTATGAATGCCATGCTTGTATTCTGTCCTATGGAAGCCAGGGCAATGGCGGCCCCTAAAGTTGGTCCGACGCAGGGCAGCCAGACCAGACTCAGAAGCGCGCCAATCCCGAACTGACCGGCCGCGCCACCACCCGCAGTATTGAAATGGCTGGTGAGGAGTGACAACTGATTACTTGCCCATTCTCCCAGCTGTTTGGATATCAACAGAAATGCGATCAGTATCAGCAGCACGGCCGCGACAGGCCTGAACACATCCGGATTCAATCCGAGATTGAGCAACAGCAGTGTGAGGAATGTGCCCGCAACAGCGAAAGCAGTGGCCAGGCCAAGTGCCAGAAATACCGGCCCGAAGTGACCGCTGTTTGCCGCCGATAACATGATTACGGGAACCAGCGGCCATACGCAAGGAGAAAGGACGCCAATAATACCAGCCAGAAAGGCCAGAGGGACCGAGGCCAGTTCAATTCCCATTCCCATCAGATGCCCCCAGTATTCAGAGCCTTATCCAACTCGTCGGCAATAACATCGTAACGAGTTTCTCCCACACTGAACCAGAGTTGTTCTTCACCGGAATACAACAACAGGGTTGATTGTCTAGGAGTCTGTCGGATAGGCATTGCTTCGATCGATCGGGTGGATTATTACTGGCATATTGAATGATGAATAGTGATTAAAGTGGTTTTTTAATTTCATTGAATAGCCTTTTACATGAGTCCGGTGGGACTTCTATGGTGTCTATTCGCTAAGTCCGACAGACTCCTAGGTGCCTTGAAATAACGCACCCATTTCTTGTCATTATCAAAATCCACCACCAGAACATTCAGATTTTGTTGAGGATTGTTTTTACCGTAGGTTGCCAGAATATCCTGCTGCTTGGCGCATGTAGGACACCAGGCTGCATAAACATCCACCAGAAAAACCTTGCCGGATTTCCGCAGTTCATTGTAACGGGCTTCAGTAAAAGCCTCCTTTTCAACAGCTGCTTGCGCGACAGAGGATAGTGTGATGATTACGCTCATCAGAGCAATAAAAAGTGATTTCATAGTCATAGTTTATGTACTTCCTGGTATCAAATTTGTTTGTCGTCTTTTCGTTCTTTCTTACATCGGTTAAGGTTAATTGAACCGATGTGAATGATATTTCTTCAGATTTTATGCAAAACAAAGACGTCATGCCGCCATGCCGCGCATCTCGATTGCTGCCACAACACGCTTGATCTGTTGTTCAACATTGATAGCTGTGTAGCCTGTGAGCTCAAGTTCCCGATCCTCATAGACATCAACACCCGGATATCTACACTCCCAACCAGCAATCACCTGGTCACGTTGTCGTATTAACACTTCTATCTGGGGTCGGAATAAAACCAGCATGGCGGATATCCATAAATTAACCGGCCACGAGGGATAGGCATGGTCAATCTTAAAATTAAAATGATCCAGCATGGCCATGACATCCTCGGCCTTATACCAGGCTTCTGCTGTAACCCATCGATTGGTTGCGAATAACCCGAGAGGAAAACCGTAAGCATCCATTGAAATTCCAATGAGATGGGACAACGCGTTATTTCCTTCTGGCCAAGGTTCCGCTCCATTGTAAGGAACGGGTGATATTCCGCCTGGCATTCCCGGTTGCCGCAAGAATGTATGGAAATGCCCGTTTTCTTTGGTTCTGGCACGGTGCGCATGATAGTAGTACTGACTGTAGGTTTCCCCATCAAACACATCATCTTTGGGATAGTGTTCCAGTTCGTAAAACTCGCCTTGTCCTTTTAGTACCTCTCCGACGATATTAAGCCCGGCTTTTTGCAATACCCGGTAGCATTCGACAATCCGTGCACCGGCATCGGCCATCCGCTCAAGCTGCGTGCGGGATAATTCAATGAAAACGTCATGATCCATTTCCAATGCCTTGTCATTCATAAAAAAGCGATGAAGCCTGTATCAGCACCTCATCGCAACCTCCCTGACACGTTATCAATATGACCTGACAGCACATGGATTTCTCATACTGCATGGGTTTTTGGGCGCACAGGGATTCCTGGCGGCGCAGGGATTGAATGCATTACCTACCGGCTTGAATTCTTTCTGTAACACCGATGTATATGCCGTTAATGCAGCAAGTTGCCGTGAATCCCAAGGGAGTGCCTTGCTCTGCATCGGTTTGAGCATACAATACTGTACCATTCCTTCCAGCGTGATTGATTTCATGCCGTTGTCGTCCGCCACCATTTGCACATGGTGTGGATAGGGCTTGGCAAAATCGGGTTGCAGCATCGCGGTACCATCCTGATGGCAGCTTGAACAGGACATGGAATTGTTACGGCTGATTGCTTTACTATTCCACAGTGCTTTGCCTTCATTTAATAAAGCCGCCTGGTCTCCTTGATAGGGCTTTGTTCCTTCGGGCCGGGTTACCGCCTCAGGATTCACTCTGTCACCTGCAGCACAAGGATTTTTAGTGGCGCATGGATTCATCGCTGCACAGGGATTTTTTGCCGCATAAGGATTACAGGGATTACGTTTACCAGCGCGCGGCGCACAAGGCTTGCAAGTTGCCATGGCACAGCCATTCAATGTTAAAGGCAACCCGATTGCTGCACCAAATAAAGCAGAAACGATTGCCGCTCTTAATGGTTGAATTTTAGTTTTCATAATTTTCCTTACGTTACAGAGAAGTTCTTATGTTGCGGCTAATGCGTTAAATAAAGCACCCGCCGCAAGCGCGGGGTATAAGCTGCGCTCTCCAATCTGGAGATTTTCAACCAGCTTTTTCCCCGAAGGGCGGAGAATTGGACCCGCAGAGATTAGTATTTTTTTGCAGCACAAGGGTTTTTAGCGGCACAGGGATTCTTGGCGGCGCATGGACTCTTGGCGCTACATGGATTTTTGGCCGCGCAAGGATTTTTACCAGCACACGGATTTTTCATGTCATGCTGATGTTGTGCCTTCGCTTTTGGCGCACAGGGGCTGCATGGATTACGCTCAGCAAATGTTGGTGCGCTTAAAGAAAATGCCATCAGGCCAGCTACCATGGAAGAGGTCAAAAGTTTATGACGTGTTTTCATTATCAATTCTCCTAAGATTAAGTTATGGGATGAAGCAAGCCGCCATCAATGGTGGTTCAAAACAAAAATTCGACATAAAATATCCAAATCCTTGTAACTTAGTCGAAGGTAAATGGATTTCCTTACAATGCGATGCAACTTGTTCACTTTAACGGGGAACCCCATTACACCTTCAGTGTATGGTCTCTGCGTACAGTTATTGGCTGAATTTTCAAACTTCAGGAAACAAAGCAATATGAAACGTGGAGCTGGATAATTACCACTCTGTCGGGTAGTTTTCTGTACGCCATGAGTTTTTTTTAATCAACAGACTGTTTTATATACTACTTTTAGTCGTTGATGGTACTGTAATGATGTGCGGGTGTGTTTATTTGTACAATTAGTTTTAACTTCAAATCAATTCTATTAGTAATATCTATGCTGTAAGGAATCCCGCCTACTAACGACCAATATCCTTGGTTATAGCTGAAAGATATGCTTGTTTAAATCCGACAGGCTCCTGGATATTATTTTATATCATTGATAATTAAGGTAATGTTCTTATTAGGCAATAAGGGACACAATATGGCCGAATTTCCCACTTTAGTTTTAGTATGCAAGCGGCCAATGCTGGGCTTTGGCAAGCAGCGATTGGCTGCGAGCCTGGGTGTGGAGATGGCGCAACAAGTTGCCGCCGCATTATTGAATTGCGCCCTGGAAGATGCGCGCAGTTGGGATGGGCCCGTAGTGATTGCACCGTCATCTGAGGCAGACGTTGCGTGGGCGACTACGTTATTGCCCCAGACACAATTCCCAGTGCGGGTGCAGCCACAGGTAGTGGGTAATCTAGGGCAACGATTAAATGCACTGGATGTTGAATTACGTCATAAGGGGATGGAAACGTTGGTTTTTATCGGTAGTGATGCGCCGGGATTGGCCAAGGCGGATTATGCAGTGGTCAGGGATGCCTTGCAGTGCCATGATACGGTATTGATGCCAGCACTGGATGGGGGCATTGTGCTGATGGCCAGCGGTTGTCCGTGGCCGTCATTGACGGTTTTGCCTTGGAGTTCTGGTCAACTGGGCGCGGCATTGGCGGGTTGTTGCCGTGGTGCGGGGCAATCGGTCGCGACGTTGTATGAAGGTTTTGATGTTGATGAGCTGGCTGATTTGACCCGTTCAGCCATAATTATGGCCGATGATTTACGCCCGGCACGCCGGGCACTGTATCAGCTGACGGTTCATATTATGGCCATGAGGGAAGGAAATGAGGCCTTCTGATTTCAGTATCATTATCCCTTGTTATCATGATGAAGATAAATTGACGAATCTGCTCGATCAATTGCAGCAATTGCCACGTAGGCCGACCGAAATTATTGTGGTGGATGGCGCGGACAGTAAAATTTGTCGCAAAATCTGCCGCCGGCATCAAGTCCGCTGGCTCGCAAGTGAACCCTGTCGGGGGCGGCAGTTGCTGGCGGGCGCAGCTTTGGCCCAAGGCGCGGTGCTATGGTTTTTACATGCGGATGCTCGTTTGCCAGCGGACCCGTTGGCGGCAATGACAGCGGCTTTGGCGCAAGGAGCCGTGGGTGGTTATTTTTGTTTTCGCTTTGCTGCCCCGCGAGCATGGCCGGCGTTAATACTGGAACCCGCCATTGCGTTGCGTTGTCGCTATGGTGTTCCCTATGGCGATCAAGGACTTTTTGTATTGCGCCAGATTTATCGTGAGGTGGGCGGCCATGCTCCCTGGCTTTTATTCGAGGAAGTGCCTCTGGTGCGTGGAGTGCGTCGACTGGGGCGTTTCGTGCCGTTACGTGAATCCATATCCGTCGATCCACGTCGTTGGCAGCGTGATGGCTGGTGGCGACGTACCTGGAATAACCGTAAATTAGTACTGAACTTTGCCTGTGGCGCTGACCCTAATGAATTGGCCTCACGCTATCATTCTGAGTCCCGTTCCGGGATTAAAAAAATACGCCAATAACTTCAATTTTAAGGAAATCATGCAAGAGAAAGTTCAAAAGTATTATGGTGAAACGCTGAGCTGCACCGAGGATCTGCAAACCAATGCTTGTTGTACCGATGCGGGTTTGCCTGGTTTCGTCAAACCCTTACTGGCGCGGGTACATGATGAAGTGCTGACGCGTTATTACGGTTGTGGCCTGGTTCTGCCTGAGCTACTCGACGGCTTGACGATCCTGGATCTGGGCTGTGGTGCCGGACGTGATGTTTATGTGCTGTCGCAACTGGTGGGAGAACAGGGTCAGGTTATCGGTGTGGATATGACCGAGGAGCAATTGGCGATTGCACGTCAACATGAGGCCTATCATCAGAAATTATTTGGCTACAGTCGCAGCAATGTACATTTTTTGCATGGCTATATTGAACATCTGGACGAGCTTGAACTGGCCGATAACAGTGTCGATATTATCGTATCGAATTGCGTCATCAACCTTGTTCCGGATAAGGCGGCGGTGCTAAGTGAAGCCTGGCGGGTACTGAAACCGGGGGGTGAATTGTATTTCTCGGATGTTTACAGTGACCGACGCATTCCATTAGCCTTGACACACGACTCGGTCTTGTATGGCGAGTGCTTGAGTGGCGCATTATATTGGAATGACTTCCTGCAGTTGTCACGGAAACAGAGTTTTACTGATCCACGTCTGATTGATGATCGCCCCATTACCCTTGACAACGAAGAACTGGCTGCGCGTACGGGTAATATTCGTTTTTACTCGGCGACCTACCGCTTATTCAAGCTGGATGGGCTGGAGCTTGCCTGTGAGGATCATGGGCAAGCGGTGAACTATCGTGGCACGATACCCCATCATCCACATGCGTTTGTGCTGGATAAACACCATTTCATTGAAAGCGGTAAACAATTCCCCGTTTGTGGCAATACCTGGCGCATGCTGCATGACACGCGTTTCAAGGAACATTTCGATTTTTATGGCAACTTTGATCACCACTATGGAATTTTTCCCGGATGTGGCATGGGCATACCATTTAATGATGCGGGCACTGTGCAGAAGAGTGGGTGCTGTTAATAATGGCCGTGCCCACTTCGCCGACGCGTAGCCAGCAACGGTTACGTTCAGAACAGTGGGATCTCACGCCGGAGGGTAACCCACGGGGTTTTATCCAGTCCTATGTACTGGAGGAGTTGTGGCTGCATACCGGTACCGCGTGTAATCTGGCCTGTCCTTTTTGTCTGGAAGGTTCAAAGCCGGGTGATAATCGCTTGCAACTGATGCGGTTTGACGATGTCAGGCCCTATCTCGATGAAGCGCTGACACTGGGTGTTAAGCAGTTTTCATTTACCGGCGGCGAACCCTTTATTAACAAGGATATGGTGCGTATCCTGGATTATGCATTGCAGCACCGTCCTTGCCTGGTATTGACGAATGCGACCGAACCCTTGATCAAACGCCTCAAGCAATTGGAATCCTTGCGTGAGCGACCTCATCCGCTGCATTTTCGCGTCAGTCTGGATCATTTCGAAGCAGCGCAACATGATGCGGGGCGGGGTGAGGGGATGTTCGCCCTGGCGCTGGAAGGTTTGCGTCAACTGCAGCAGATGGGATTTGCGCTATCGGTGGCGAGTCAGGTCATAGCAGATTTGCCGACAAGTGAAGTTGCCAGGCAATTTGCCGCAGTTTTTCGTGCGGCGGGCTTACCGGAGGATTTGCCACGTATTGAGTTTCCGGAATTCTATCCGCCGGAGACAGAAGTAGCTGCTCCGCAAATTACCCAGCGTTGTATGACAGACTATCAGACGGAACAATCGCGCCGTGACTTTATGTGTGCATTCAGCCGGATGGTGGTGAAAATTGCGGGGCAGACAAAAGTTTATGCGTGTACGTTGGTTGATGATGACCCGGATTATGCCTTGGGTGAAACATTGACGCAGAGCCTGCAAGTGCCGGTGAGTATGAAACATCATCGTTGCTATAGTTGCTTCCGCTTCGGTGCGTCATGCAGTGAAATGAAGTGATAAAGGAGAACACGTGAAAAAGCGTTGGTGGATACTCATGTTGCTTGGATTGTTGCTGGGGTTGTTTTTCGTTTTTGATCTGGGGCGTTTTTTCAGTCTGGAAACGCTCAAGGAAAGTCACCATGACTTGCAGCAAGCGTATCAGGAACAGCCCTTTTCAGTCATTGGCCTCTATTCCTTGACCTACCTCGTGATGGCGGCCTTGTCCTTGCCGGGCGCGACTGTGATGACGCTGGCCGGTGGCGCCATGTTCGGGCTATGGGTTGGCGTGCCGGTGGTATTGGTGTCAGCCACGATGGGCGCAACCCTGGCTTTCTGGATGGCGCGTTATGTGTTGCGTGATGCGGTGCAGCGACGTTTTGGCGATCGCTTGGAAGCCATCAATACTGGCCTTGAACGGGATGGCGTGTTTTATTTGTTTTCCTTGCGTCTGGTGCCGGCTTTCCCTTTTTTCCTCATCAATTTATTGATGGGATTGACCACTATTCGGAGTGCAACTTTTTTCTGGGCCAGTCTGGTGGGGATGTTTGCAGGGACCACCGTGTATGTGAATGCGGGTACTCAGCTGGCAGCAATTACCCGTTTGTCTGATATTTTGTCCCCCGTGTTGATTGGGTCATTTGTTTTATTGGCCGCATTTCCGTGGCTGGCGCGTTGGGGCATTGGCATGGTCAAGACGCGCCGATTGTATGCACGTTGGACAAGACCCACTCAGTTTGACCGTAATCTGGTGGTGATTGGAGCCGGTGCTGCCGGGTTGGTGACTTCCTACATTGCAGCGGCAACCCGCGCCAAAGTGACATTGATTGAAGGTCACAAAATGGGCGGTGATTGCCTCAATTATGGCTGTGTGCCGTCCAAGGCACTGATCCGTTCCGCTACCTTTTTGAAACAAGTACAGAATGCCAGATCACTGGGGATGACGAATATCAGGGTGGATTATGATTTTGCTGAAGTAATGGCGCGGGTGCAGCGAGTGGTGAAAACGGTAGAGCCGCATGATTCAGTCGAACGCTACACTGAATTGGGTGTGGAAGTATTGCAAGGGGACGCACGCATTACCTCACCCTGGACTGTAGAGGTTAACGGGCAGATCTTGACCACCCGTGCCATTGTCATTGCCACCGGCGCACGTCCTGCGGTGCCAAACATCCCAGGACTTGCATCCGTTCGTTACTACACTTCCGACACCATCTGGTCATTGACTGCACGCCCTGAGCGTCTGGTTGTATTGGGCGGTGGCCCGATTGGTTGTGAGCTGGCGCAAGCCTTTGCTCGTCTGGGTTGTCAGGTAACACAAGTGGAGCGGGGTGACTTGATGGCGCGCGAAGATGCCGATGCGGTGGCTTTGGTTAAAGCGGCATTGCAAGCGGATGGTGTGCAAATATTGACTCAGACTGAGGCACTACGCTGTGAAAAAGAAGCCGATACGCAATATTTGATCGTGCGTGGCAAAGAAGGTGAAGAAATCAAGCTGCTATTTGATGCCCTGTTATGCGCCGTCGGCCGTGCACCCCGCACGGATGGTTTTGGCCTGGATGAGCTGGGTATCCCGGTTTCATCAAGACATACGATTGCAACCAATGCCAAATTACAAACGATCTACCCCAATATCTATGCCTGCGGTGATGTCGCCGGGCCATACCAGTTTACGCACACCGCAGCACATCAAGCCTGGTATGCGTCGGTCAATGCCTTGTTTGGTGACTTCAAACGCTTCAAAGTGGATTATTCCGTGATTCCGTGGACCACCTTTACCGACCCGGAAGTTGCCCGTGTGGGGCTGTCAGAAAATGAAGCGAGAGCACGCGGCATTGCTTTTGAAGTGACACGCTATGGTCTGGATGATCTGGATCGCGCCATTGCCGATGAAGCCGCGCATGGCTTCGTGAAAATACTGACCGTGCCGGGCAAGGATCGTATTCTGGGAGTGGTCATTGTCGGAGAGCATGCCAGTGATTTACTGGCTGAGTTTGTCCTGGCGATGAAGCATGGCCTGGGCTTGAACAAAATCCTGGGCACCATCCATACCTACCCCACCTGGTCAGAAGCCAATAAATATGCAGCGGGTGAATGGAAACGTGCGCATGCACCGCAATTTCTACTCAAATGGGCGGAAAAATATCATGCTAAACGGCGGGGTAAGGAAATTGGTCCTGTCAGAAAGCGCTTGCCGTAAAAGAAAATAAGTTTCTATATTCTTGATATATCAATATTTTTCTTCTAAGCGATAGATCCCGTGGCGAGGTTAATGGCGTATTTGCGGTGACAATTTTCTGTATTTTGTATTGACGGAATTCGATTTATTGGCCAGAAATTACATGCTTTGTCTATTTGGCATTGACATTGGGAAATTGATATTTATCAGGTAGGTTTTAGTGCGGCACGCTGGTAATTTAAATTACCATAGCCTCGTTTTCAGTGGATGATTTGAGCTTGTCGTTATATTTCATGCTGAATTCTCAATTTAAAAAGAAAAAAGAGTGTAGCGGTATGTCTAAAGATAGCCTGAAGCCTGATTCTAAAGGGCGCCTCTTTCAAGAAACAATTATAAGTTACTGATTATAAGAAATATAAAAAAGAAAAAGATCTATTTTACTAACTTCATCATGTTTCTTCCTGACGCCTTGCGGTCGAAGGCCGATTACTACGCTAAAAATCCATATTTGTGAGCAGCCGCTTTGCGGCTTGCCTGCTTACCCCGTTTCGTCACCATACTTCGTTGCTCACAAAAAATGTTTCCTTACCTATCCATCCTATGCTGCGTCAATATTTTTTATTCGCGCCTGGTCTTGTTTAGAACTCTGAATTTTTAGAGGTGCCCTATAGTTATCTACAGTAATGGAGCGCGATGCACCACTATGGCAGATGCCAAGGGACTGTATAGTCATCATGTTCGCAAGCAATGGCAAAGTATTCAGGGATCGCGTTATCACTACGGATACCGCGATGGAAGCAACCGTATTCTGAAAATCTATGCGTTATGTTGGGGTATTGAGATTTACTTCAAGGAAAGCAAACGTCACCTTGGTCTGTCCTGATTATCAAGATATCTCAACCATGCCCCAATTAAAGGCGTAAACTGTATGCTAATCAATTGGTTGAGAGGGTAACGTCATGTCGATGAACCGCACACAATTCCAACCAGGCTTATCAATGCCGGAGTTTCTTAAGCAGTTTGGCACTGAAGCGCAATGCGAAGTGGAATTAAGGCTCGCACGTTGGCCACACGGTTTTGTTTGTCCCTGCTGCGGACACCCAGTCCACAGTATGTTCAAAGTTGGAGCGCATCCGACCTTTCAGTGCCAGGCGTGTCGCCATCAAACGTCGTTGATCGCCGGGACGCTGTTCCAAAGCACCAAGCTACCGTTGACACTTTGGTTTCTGGCGATCTACTTTGTCAGCCAAGCCAAGATCAGTGAAATTTTATTCGACTTTGAACTCCGACTTGAGTTATATGTTACAAATCTTTAACGCGCTTTCACGCGCATTTAATGATCTATTCCAGTTTAAAGTGATGTGGATTGTAATTTGGCCGACAATAATTGCATGTACGCTATGGCTTATATTGGGCACGATCTTTTGGGGTACATTTTCAGGATGGATTGCTGAAGGACTCACAGTGATCGGAGTTCAGGATTGGCTTGCAAGTATTGAACCAGTATGGATTTCTGATGGGATGCGGAATATATTATATTTTATACTGTTTGTTCCATTAATTGTCATTACTACGTTGATTATCACGGCTATATTTTCTATGCCTGCTTTGATTCATTTGGTTGCAAATCGTTATTACCCAGATCTTAAGCGTGAATATGGGGGTAATATTGTCGGCAATTTAGTCAATGCATTATTGGCCACCTGTGTTTTTGTTGTTATATGGGTAATTACCTTGCCGTTATGGTTGGCCGGAATAGGTATGGTTGTTCCTTTTGTAGCAGCCGCATATCTAAATCAACAACTTTTTCAATACGACTCACTGTGTGAGCACGCAAGTAGGGAAGAAATGAAATCATTACTTGCTACAGACCGAAAATTATTATGGGGTCTAGGGCTATTAACAGGCTTGATTCAATTTATACCACTATTAAATTTTTTTGCACCCGTATTTGCGGCACTAGCTTTCATTCATTTTGAATTAGCAAGACTTGCCAATATTCGCTCTAACTCAAATAAGGGCACCGCTAAAAATTCAGAGTTCTAAACAAGACCAGGCGCGAATAAAAAATATTGACGCAGCATAGGATGGATAGGTAAGGAAATATTTTTTGTGAGCAACGAAGTATGGTGACGAAACGGGGTAAGCAGGCAAGCCGCAAAGCGGCTGCTCGCAAATATGGAT
>JAUXRH010000139.1 GCA_030682075.1 Nitrosomonas sp. | reverse complement strand
AGCCAGTCCAATTCCATCTTCAATCGACCGATTTCGGAATACAGTCGTTCCGAACTCGCTGACGGATCAATAGGCTTCACACCACGCTTGGTCTCAAATAGGCTCGATGCCTGCTCTTGCAGCTCCTTCTTCCATAAACCTAAAAACCTCAGTTGAATGGAGTTTAAAGTGCACTGATTTTTATTTTTGGCAAGGCACAATGAGGCGTAATAACGTGTTATTACAACGAACTGTAACGCAGCAAAAATTAAAAAGCGGCGTGCTATAAACACCATAGTTTGACTCACCATTTGGGTGAGCCGGCATTTGTTCGAATTGTCTGAATTGTCTCATGTATTCATATCGTTAGTCATCTCGGATAACGGTCAACTGAGGTTTTTAGGTTCAGCAACGGGGCATATGAGCAGAAATTGACGGGTGCAGTGGTCGATGCACTGGAAAGCCACAGTGCAATGGCGGATCAGGTATTGAAACACCCGAGAGTGTTCAAGGGGCTTGCCAGTTTGTTGCTGGACGAGGTGTATCGGCAATTGAAGGAAAAAGCCGAGGAGGCTGTCCGAGAATAGAATAATCTACTGCGGAAGCGCTCTTGTGGCCCTGTTTCTTGATCATTTTCGTTGAATAGAACAACTATTCGCCTCAAATGATCAAGAAACAGGCCTCAAAATAGCACTCCTTCGTTACGATCTCTATTCTCGGACAGCCTCCTGGGTAAATCAGACATTCCAAGCGTGTTCTTGAGTTAAAATGAACTTCGAAACGGTAGTTATTTGATATAACCAAAAAAATTTCGTATTGAATTTCCCGAAGACAATGGTTACTCAGGCGCTTGATTAAATACTTGAGCGGTCCTATTTAAGCCAGAATCGGATGCAATTATATTTTATGTCCATCGCGTGATAAAGAAGGAGAGTTGACTTGGAATTCAAGGACTATTACCAGGCACTGGGTGTTTCTCGTGATGCTTCGGCAGAAGACATCAAGAAAGCATTCCGGCGCATGGCGCGGAAGTATCACCCGGATGTATCCAAGATCGAGAATGCTGAACAGAAAATGCAGGAGGTTAATGAGGCTTATGCTGTGCTTTCTGATCCCGAGAAGCGCGCTGCCTACGATCAGTTGGGGCGTGATTATCAGAGTGGCAAGGAATTTCGTCCACCACCCGGCTGGAATACGGGTTTCGAGTTTACCGGGCCGGGGAATTCTGGCGCACAGACTGCTGATTTCAGTGATTTCTTTGCTGAGTTATTTGGCAAACAAATGGGGGCCGGTGCCAGGCATGCCCATCGCCGCACACGGGGTGAAGACCATCATGCCAGGATCATGCTCGAATTGGAAGACACCTATCAGGGTGCCAGTCGCAACCTTACCTTGCGGGTGCCTCGAATGGATGACAGAGGACATACGCTGCTGGTCGAGCATGAGATAAAAGTTCGTATTCCAAAGGGCGTACATGAAGGTCAGGTAATCCGGCTGGCGGGTCAGGGCGCTCCAGGATCGGCTGGCGCGGCGGCAGGTGATCTGTTTCTCGAAGTGCATTTCAATCCACATTCCCGTTACCGGATTGATAAGAAAGATATCTATGCGGCGCTACCGATAACACCTTGGGAAGCGGCATTGGGGGCGACGGTTGAAATCGCAGTACCCGATGGTCAGGTTGAAGTGCGCATTCCAGAGAATTCACAGGCCGGCCGCAAATTGCGCCTCAAAGGGCGAGGGATACCCGCAGCGACACCGGGAGATCTCTACCTGGTACTGGAAGTCGTCTTGCCACCCGCCACGACACCAAAGGAAAAAGAAATTTATCAAATGATGGCGAAGGAGTTGGCTTTTAATCCGCGCCAGATTCAGGGAGTCTAAGCTATGTCACAAGAAATTAACGCAATCTTATTGGAAGATGCATTACTTGGTCTGGATGAACTGGCAGCAAGCTGCAATGTCAGTCGCGAATGGGTTATTGAACATGTTCAGCGCAGTGTATTGCTTGATGAGGCAGGTTCTGACCCCGCTCTATGGAAATTTGACAGTCGCAGTCTCATGCGTGCACGGAAGATCGTGGCGCTGGAAAGAGATTTTGACAGTAACCCCGAGTTAGCAGGTCTGGTTGCGGATTTGATTGAAGAAATTGAATATCTACGCGCCAGTCTGGATAAATCCACCTTTCCACGGCAATGAAATAATCACTGCGGTTACTTTGAACCGGTTGTGGAACTGAACAGAAATAATCCGAATAGTTATAAGGGCGCCTCTAAAAATTCAGAGTTCTAAACAAGACCTGGCGCGAATAAAAAATATTGACGCAGCATATGATGGATAGGTAAGGAAATATTTTTTGCGGGCAATGAAGTATGGTGATGAAACGGGGTAAGCAGGCAAGCCGCAAAGCGGCTGCTCGCAAATATGGATTTTTAGAGGCGCCCATAATTTAACAAGGAGATCGGTCATGTCTTTACATATCGTTTGTTTGCATTGCCAGGCAATTAATCGCGTACCGCAAGCGCGTCTCGACGCAGCGCCAAAATGTGGCGTTTGTCACCAACCGCTTTTTAGCGCGCAGCCAGTTGAATTGACCCGTGAAACTTTCGATCGACACCTGTTACACAACGATATACCCGTACTGGTTGATTTCTGGGCACCCTGGTGTGGTCCATGCAAAATGATGGCGCCCGCTTATGCCCAGGCAGCAGCGGTACTGGAGCCACAGGTACGTGTGGCAAAACTCAATACCGAAGAAGCGCAGGCCCAGGCTGCCCGTTTCAGTATTCGCAGTATCCCGACGCTGGTACTGTTTCGTGATGGTCAGGAAATAGCGCGTCAGGCTGGCGCCATGAGTAAAGATAACATCGTGCAATGGGTGCGTGCGCAGGGCTAGGAGTCTGTCGGACTTAAGGTTGATCTACGGCGCAAATGGGACAAGCGGTTCATATTACCCTGATTTTTCGTTGCATAGAATGACTATGCGCCTCAAAATCCGGCCAATCTGTCCTCGCTTTCCCACTTTGCTCGCTA
>JAUXRH010000131.1 GCA_030682075.1 Nitrosomonas sp. | reverse complement strand
CAAATTCCTTTGTTGTTGAGTGATGTGTTTGCCTGACAAATTCACCTCCTTTTTAAGAGGTAACTTTACATGCTTCTAATTTCACTCAACCGGCCAAGTTAATTGTCGTCATACCGGACAGGTTAATTGTCGCCTAATAGTCGGGCGAGGATTGAAACTGAGAAAAATAGCAGTTTTATCCCGTACAAGACGGGTCAAGGTGCTATTTTGGATTTCAAGGCTTTTTCTAACCATAATTCGAATGCATGATGGTTGTGCAAATTATATTGCCAGCAATGAAAGCCAAATCTTTTGCCAACGGCAATATTTTGCGGCATATCGTCTATGTAAAAAGTATGGGCAGGATCAAGCTCATGAGCCGTGATGGCCTGTTGATAAATCTCAGGCTGGGGTTTTATGAAACCGGTCTCAAAGGATAGAACGGCACTTTCAAAATATGAAAATTCAGGGTAGGCATCAAAAATCCAGGGGCAATGAAGGGTGCTGATGTTGGAGATCAGTACCAATCGATGACCGTCAGCAGCCAGCTTGCGAATGCAATGCCACATGGGTTTGTTGACGGTAAAAATTTGCTGCCATGCCTGGTGGAACTGAGACGCTGTCGCATGACTACCCAGGATATCCAGTGCCCAGCGAGTATAGCTTTCTGCATTGATTAAGCCAGCTTCCAGTTCGTCTTTACGTTGCAGCAGGCGATCGAGACGTTCGTCAGGATTCCTGGTGTCAGCAGGCATGAGCTGTGCGAGTGATGACTTGAAATCGAAGTCGAGCAATACGCGACCGATATCGAAGAGAAATATCACGGGAAGAAATGGCCGGTTAAGGCGTATCAAAAGAAAAGGACAAGAAAGGTAAATGTGACCTTTCTTGTCCTGAAAAAAGCTCCCCACATATGCCGTTAGACCGTCCTCTTGAACCAGCAGGTCCAAGGCGGTTGCTGCAGGATACATCAGGTATCTCCCTAAAGGAGGAAACACACAACAGTATCAATCTAGCGGGCAACCTGTTTCTAAAAATTGGTTCAAAGAATATGGGCCTTAACTAACACCGCAGGGAACAAACTCTATCTTACATGTTACAGAAATCAATGAATCTATTTTTTATTCAACCAGCGCATGATCAACTTTCTCTTCCATGCGTTCGATTCTACGCCTAAAGTGGCCTATGTCAAAGCCACTTCCGCTCTGCATCAGAAGTAATTCATGAGTAATACTCAGTGCGGCTATAATCGCAATACGCTCAGAGCCAACCACTTTTCCTTCCTGCCTAATTTTATGCATCTTTTTGTCTAGATAGTCAGCTGCCAGCAGCAGTTCTTCACTTTCCTCATCTGGACAGTTGAGACGAAATTCGCGCCCCATGATGGTGACATCAATGGCTTTCTCAGTCTTCATTTTATATTCTCGGGAATATTGGTTAGAAGTGTTTCGAGTCGGTTAGCGGCAATTTGTATTTTCCCGGTTAACGCCTCATTCATTGTATTGGATTCAGATAATTGCTGGCGCAACTTGATATTTTCCAGGCGCACATTCTGGTATAGACTTAAAAGCCGGTTAACTTTTTCTTCTAACGATTTTAGTTCTGAATCCATAAGTAGACTATAGTTTCTAAGATGCCGTAGAGTCAATTGCAAACAGAGCGCTTATTTCAGGCTTTATTGCTTCATAGCAGGATTAATTTTTCTAATGAAATGATACCGATGTCAGCTTTTTAAGCAGATTCAAGTTTTTTAGTGTTTCTGAAAGCACGCTGTATTTGTTTCAGTCAGGCTTGTTTTCAGTAAATTCACGCAAACTCTTTTGTCGTATAACACATCTGACCCGGAATGACTCAATATCGCCACAGAATTAAACCGCCGAAAATTTCACAATTTTTTTATGCGTTCCATCACAGAAAGGCGCATTATCCGTTTTTTTACATGTGCACAACCAAGCTTTTTTATTTTCATCTACCTTAAATGCCTTGGGTACAAAATCTGTTCCTTTATGAGAACCGTCACAAAACGGTTGAGACTTGCTGCGGCCACAAGCGCACCAATAATACTGACGTCCAGCCTCAAGTGAGGCTTCAATGGGCGCGAAGGGTTTAGTTGAATCCGATGACTGGCTCATTTTTTCCTGATTAATCAATTTAGTAGCAGATAACGCAAGTAAGGATTTTTTCAAGATTACATTCTTTCTGGAAATATTTTCTGAGATAGATTAAATAAACAGCTTCATGGCGCGGTTACTTCCTGCCGGAATATTATGTGCTTTCATTTCACGCTGAATTTGAGTCAATTGTTGCTTGCTTCTGATAATGCCGTTATCACTCAAGGGAATGCGATTATCATCGACGATAATGCCACCCAAGGTATTTGAAAAGATTCTTGCGATATGGGTCATCTGATCGAAGACCCTTTCTCCATTGGTTACTCTGGGTACATCAAGTAAGAAGGTTATGCCGCGTGTCGTAAGAGATTTCATGCTTTCAGGTAGAAAGGGTACTGATTCATAGTTACTAAGGCTAAATAAAACGACATTGTTGTCATCATGATATTTAAATATACCTTCTGGTCCCATCTTAAAGCCGGATGCTTCCGCTAAGGCACGTATTTTAGTGCCGATAAATGCGCCGTCGTCCTTGCTGATAATATTGATGCCGATCATGACATCCACGTTTGCGCAAAACTCGTCGAGTGAGATAGCCTGTTCATATACGGCGGCTATGTCAGGGCAGTCAGCGACGGCATTTGCCTGCGCCGCAAAGTCCTGGATCAAGTCGCGAAATTTGGATAAATTCACTTCACTTACCGGGCCTGCGCGATCTGCTAGTTGAAGGCAGCCTTGCACACAAATGTAACCATCCCGGTTTGAGTTCGATTTCAGGGTAATTTCCTCCCAGGATCCTCCTGTTTGGCTTTGGCCAAGCCAAAGTAAAGGCTTGCCAAAATCCAATTTCTGCTGGAGTAGTTCCAATAACTGGGCATTAGATATCAATGTATCAGACCGAATAGTGGCGACGTAATTTGTTACGTTGATATTTTCATCGATCTTTGATTCAGCGAGATCCGTTGTTTGTGTTTTTGCTGCTCTGGTGTTCTTGGTAGTCTTTGCTTTTGCTGATAAGTCAGGACTATCCAGTGCATCCTTTAATTCAGGGATGATATTTCTTTTCAGCTGCGGTTCGATTCTTTCGCTTCCTTTGATACCCTTATTGGCGCCAAATAACACATCTTCCTGTTCGTGATCGTGATCGAAAGATTCCTGTATCTTACGCCGATAACGTGACTGAATTTGTTGCAGCCAATTGGAAACCATTGTGCCCGCGTTGATGATAATACTTTTATTGAACCGCAGCGCGTTCCTTTCATTCCTGCTGCTGATGCGTTTATCGGCTTCAAATAACACGTCTTCATGCTCGTGATCGAAAGCTTTTTGTACTTTACGCCGATAACGCGCTTGTTGTACCCAGTTAAAGGCCATTACACCGGCGATGATGATGATGCCGATGATGATTAAACTTATCTGCAAGTCACTCAACTTTAATAACTCCATGACGTCTCCTTACTATCTCCATTTTTACACCACTAGTGCTTCATTTAGTCGGATGGCTTCTTCAATATCTACTGCGACTATGCGTGAAACGCCTTGCTCTTGCATGGTGACACCGATCAACTGCTGTGCCATTTCCATGGTAATCTTATTGTGACTAATAAACAAAAATTGCGTTTGATTTGACATTTTCTTTACCAAGTCACAAAAACGTCCGGTATTGCTATCATCCAGTGGCGCATCGACTTCATCCAGCAAGCAAAATGGCGCAGGATTGAGCTGAAATAATGAGAAAACCAGCGCCAATGCAGTCAATGCTTTTTCACCACCGGATAATAAATGGATGGAACTATTTTTTTTGCCAGGTGGCTGTGCTGTCAGCTGAATACCCGATTCAATAATTTCATCACTATTTAGAATAAGTTTTGCTTGTCCACCACCAAAAATTACTGGGAAAATTTTATTTAAATTATGGTTTACTGCATTAAAAGTTTCTAACAAGCGCTCTTGAGTTTCTAAATCAATCTGTCGAATAACATTTTCCAGTGTAATTACGGCTTCTTTTAAATCGCATAATTGTGAATCAAGATAGGTTTCACGTATTCGTAATGTTTGTAGTTCATCCAAAGCAGCGAGATTCACTGCACCCAGTGCTTTAATTTCAGCATTCAAGCGCTGAATGTCAGCCTGTAAAGTAGTCGGTTGCATTTCACTGAGTGTCGGCAATAAATTTTCTTCATTTGCTTCGACTTCTTTTAGTTGTTGGCTAAATTGGTTTTCAGTAATGCGTGCTGCTTGCTCCCTGAGGCGCGCGTTGCTAAGTGATTCCCGCAATGGGTCCAGTTTGTGCTCAGCAGTCAGGCGTGACTTTTCTGTTTCTTGCAATTCATTTGCCGTATTTTCAAGCGCATTACGCGTTTCATTAGCAGTTTGTTCAAGTTTTATACGTTGAGATAGACAATCTTGCAACTGATAGTTTAAATTTGTCTCATTAATTTGGTTCTTTGTTGCTAACAGGTCTTCCAAACTTCCTGATAATCTGTCAATATTTTCTTCGATAGCCTGAAGAACCTGTTCTGTTTCACTAATTTTATTTAAACAAGTTTTCTCATGAAATGCGGCTTCTTGCATTTCCTGCTTTGCATCTTGTACCCGTTGCCGCTGTGTCGTGAGGAGTTGGTCTGCTGTTTCCCATCGTAATTGTTCTTGATGTAGTTGTTTCTTCGTCATATCAATTTGTATCATCTGCTCAGCCAACTTATTTTGAGCATTTTGCTTATTTAAAGCTTCCGTCACTAGCTGCTGTCGTATTTCCACGAGTTCAGTATCAATCTGATTTCGACGTTGATCCGTCTGTTCAGTCAGCTGTGAGAGCGTGATCATCTTTAGTTGGGAATCATGATGCTGTTGTTGCAGCAATTCGCTTTCATGACGTAAAAGTGTGATTGTTTCATTTATTTCACTGCAAGTTTGTTCTTCTGCAAGCAATTGCGACTGTTCGTTATCGAGGGTCGTTTTTAGTTCTTTTATTTCAACATGCATTTGGTTCAGTTCTTGCTGTCGTGACAATACCCCATGTAGTTGAGAGTCCGGCGTGTAAAAAGTCAAACTATAGCGTGAGAAAATATGGCCTTCCGGTGTTACCAGCGTTTCACCAGGGGCTAGACTATCTCTCTGCAATAGGCCTGCTTGAAGATTCGCAACCACATATATTCTGCCCAGCCATTCATCGAGTATCGGTTTAATGGTTAAATCACGATAGCTAAGATATTCATGTATTGGCTTTCGGTGAACGAGCTTATTATTCGCTTCTTTATTCAATATCGTCTTGTTTTGCTGGGCTGAGAGCTGAACTGACTCGAATAATGTCCATTTCCCGGGTGGCAAATCACCGATCCACTCCAGTATTATTTCAAGTTGTTCAAACCCGGTACTATTTAAACGTTCACGTAAGACCGCTTCCAGTGCATTTTCCCAGCCTTTTTCAATCTGAATGTTCTGCCATAAACGTGACAAATCATCCAGCTGATGCCTGGTAAACCAGGCACTCAAGGTCTGATTGCTTTCAAGTTGCTGTTGTAAGCGTTGCAGCGCATCAAATCGTGCTTGTGTCTGCGTCAATTCCTGTTGTGTTAATCGCGCCTTGTGTGCAGCCAGGTCTTTAGCTTTGGTTGCAGTCAGTAATCGTTCTTTTGCTTGTGTAAGTAATGATTTTTTCTGTAATTGTATGGTTTCCGTCTGCTCAATTTTATGTCGCAAGCAAGTCAGCACCCCATGATCCGGTTGAGGCAATGTAACCTGCTCCTGAGTTAAACGCGCTTGGCGAGATTCCAATTGCTGCATTATTTTAATTGCATGCGCATGGTGACTCTCTTCTAACTGCTGAGTCTGCTCAATTAATAGCACATTACGTTGACATGAATTAAGATTCTCCTGGCATCTGCGAAAATCAGTCTCAGCAGCAGGTAATAGTCCAGTTGCTATCGCATGTTTCTGTTCGCGGGATTCAAGAGTCAAGCAAGCTTCTTCAGTTTCCTGGCGCCAGTGAACCAAGTTGTCAGCAGCGCGCTTCTTTTGTTCGTTATTCTGCACCAATTGTTGCTCAGCTTCTAAAATCTGTTGTGCCAGGCGCTTACTGTTTTCACGCAGATGCTTTATCTCTTGCTCAACATTTGTTATTTCAGCATTGGCTGCATAGAGCTTTCCCTGTGCTTGATGTAATTCGTCACTTGTCTGGTAATGTCGAGTACGAATTTCCTCAATGATTTTTTCCGTTTTGCGTAGAAATGCGATTTCAGCTTCCAATTCCAATTCCAGTTGCTGAATTTCTTTTCCAGCCTGTGTGCGCTGTACGATGGCTTGTTGTTTTTGTGCCAGCCATAAGTAATTCTGGGTTGCATGTAGTTTATCCTGCAATATCTTAAACTGACGCGCAACCCCGGCTTGTGTTTCTAAATGTTGTAATTGCTTTCTTAATTCCTGACAGATATCTTCTACACGCAGGAGATTTTTCTCGGTATCTGCTAAGCGCAATCCGGTTTCATGACGACGTTCCCGATATCGGGATACACCCGCCGCCTCTTCCAGAAATAGCTTTAACTCTTGTGGTTTGGCTTCAATGATACGGGAGATCATGCCTTGTTCGATAATGGCATAACCCCGTCCCCCCACGCCGGTACCTAGAAAGAGATCAGCGATATCACGTCGACGGACACGAATATTATTGATGTAATAGATTGAATCACCGTCACGATGGACGACTCGTTTGATTGAGATCTCGGCATAACTTGACCATTGTCCGGCCGTTTTTCCAAGCTTATTGTCAAATGTCAGCTCCACACTTGCGCGGCTGACAGGTTTGCGATTAGCAGACCCACTAAAAATAACATCTTGCATGGATTCTCCACGCAAAGCGGATGCTTTTGATTCACCCAGCACCCAGCGTACGGCATCAATTACGTTCGATTTGCCACACCCGTTAGGCCCAACGATACCGACCAGATCACCCGGAACAGGAATAATTGTAGGATCAACAAATGACTTGAAACCAGCAAGTTTAATATGGGCGAGACGCAATTTTTTTGATAACCGGTTATAATTGGAAGTTAAGAAGCCGTCATTTTTTAGCGGTTAGAGCTGAATCAATGTAAAATAAGCTGAGCATTTTCGTTTATTTGTGCGTAAAAAGGAAGATAGCTTTCAGTTTGACGAGTGTCTGAATTTCAGCGCGTGTAATTAAAATAATCAGAGAGAAATTTCATTCTAACCGATTTAACCAGAACAACAGAATGTCAAGTGAACCCGTAAAAGAATTGGAAACATTCCCTAATCCGGCCCCAAAAAGGGATTATCACATTCATATGGAAATCCCGGAATTTACTTGTCTTTGTCCAAAAACAGGACAGCCTGATTTTGCTACTTTAATTCTTGATTATATTCCTGATAATCAGTGTATTGAGTTAAAGAATCTTAAATTATATATCTGGTCATTTCGAAATGAGGCGGTTTTTCATGAAGCGGTCACTAATCATATTCTTGATGAGCTGGTGACGGTACTAAAGCCCAGGTACATTCGCCTCACCGCAAAATTTTATGTGCGGGGGGGGATTTTTACCAATGTTATCGCTGAACATCGAAAAATCGGATGGCAGCCTCAACCCGTTATAGTGTTGGAACAATTTGATCTGCAATCGAATATACGCTAAAAAAAGCGTATCGATTGATTATTAACTGATTTTTTAAATTTCGTGGGATTAGAAACATCGAATAAATTAAACGCCCCCAACTTTTTTGGCTAAAGCATCAAAATTCTTATGATGAATATTAATAAAATAAAGCTTGCAACGATATTCCTGATTATTTCTTTAATAATAACGTTTATCACATTCGCTGCACAGGCAACTGAAACTAAAGGACATCAAACTCACGCATATTCAAAACCTTTTATTAAAACATTCAGTCATTCAAATGACTTATGGATACGCATACGAAGTGGTTTTGCATTACAGACACATTCCGGTAAAGAAGTACGTGAAAACGAAGCATCCTATACGCGCGACCCAGATTATTTATATAGTATGACTAAGCAAAGTGAACGTTATCTATATCATATTGTTGAAGAAGTTGAACGCAGAGGAATGCCCGCTGAAATTGCATTATTACCGATGGTTGAGAGTGCTTATGACCCGGAAGCTGAATCTGGAAGTAAGGCGGCAGGCCTGTGGCAATTCATTCCGTCGACTGGCGAAAGCTTTGGTTTGACACAGAATTGGTGGTTCGATGATAGAAAGGATGTCATTGCCGCGACCAGTGCCGCACTGGATTACCTGCAAAACCTATATAATAAATTTGAAGATTGGGAGCTGGCGCTAGCCGCATATAATTGGGGTCAGGGCGCGGTTCTACGATCAATCGCCAAAAACCGTGAGAAAGGCTTGCCAGTAAATTTCCATAACATCAGATTACCCGATGAAACACGGAATCATGTCCATAAGTTAATAGCAATAAAAAATATTATTGCGAATCCGGCAGGCTACGGAATTAAGCTAAATACCATACCCAACAAACCTTATTTTGATAAGGTCGAAGCAGATGACCACATGGATATTGAGCTTGTGGCAAAACTGGCCGATATATCAGTCGATGAATTTAATGCTTTAAATCCTGCTTATAAACAGGTGGTTGTTAAAGTTGATGAGCCGCCACGGCTATTGCTACTACCCGCGAATAAAGTGGAAACATTCTTGACGAATCTCGAGGAAAATGAAGAGCCGCTCTTATCATGGCAGATGCACCATGTAAAAAAAGGCGAAGATGTTCAGAAGATATCCCAGCGCCACAGCATCAGTATGGCTCAATTAAAGAAAGTAAATGGTATTACGGGAAACAATAAAATTGTACATGGACAGAGGATACTGGTGCCACTTGCAGAAAAAGATGTGGGAGCAGATATCACGATTGTGCGTAAAAAACCCATTAGAACGAGGCAGCCAGACAACTATCTAATTTATATCATAAAGAAAGGGGATACACTGCTTGATATTGCCAGGCGTCATGGTACAACAGTAAGACAAATAAGGTCCTGGAACAGGGATGGTGGTCATTGGGGGGGTAGGTCAGAAACTAATACTCATGAAGTTTTCAGCAACAGGCCTTTATCAGGGCAGGGTAGCAGCCTAGTAAAAAAATAGTTTTAAACACCTGCGCCGCCTGCTAGCAGAACTGAAGTGGTTAAATCTGGACTGTTCCTGCATGTTATGAAGAGAGCACGGTTTCCTGCAGTAATTCAATAGCCCACGCAACACCAAAGCCAGTAACGTCACTGCCGACGGCTCCTAACCCATCTTTATGGTTACAAGCGGAAAGATCCATATGTATCCATGGCGTGTCATTAACAAACTGATTGAGAAAACGTGCGGCGAGAATATGGTCAAATTCACCACCCAGCGCACATTGCTTGATATCTGCAATTTTACTTTCAAGGACTTCATCATAGTCAGAATCCATGGGAAACAAGCAGACTCTCTCACCACTTGATTTTCCGGCAGCCAGGGCTTTTTGTGCCAGATTATCCCTGTTACTGAAAATGCCACTATAACGTGATCCAAGCGCAGTATGCATACTGCCTGTCAGTGTTGCAAAATCTATAATCATATCTGGTTTATGTTTCTCAGCCAGGGTCAGGGTATCTGCCAATATCAAGCGTCCTTCAGCGTCGGTATGAATGATCTCAACTGTTAAGCCATTAAGTGCTGTAATAACATCATTTTGCTTGAATGCACGGGGGCTAATATGATTCTGGGCAATAGCAAGCCAGCAATCAATATTTACCGGTAGGTTGGCGCGTGTGGCAGCCAGTAAGATTCCCAGGGCGACTGCGGAGCCATTCATATCTTCGTGCATTCCATGCATAGAGCGTGCGGATTTTAAGTTATGGCCGCCAGTATCAAAACAAATACCCTTGCCAACAAATGCGACAGTCTTTGCTTCTTTGTCGCTAACCCGTCGTTTTAAATATACGATCGCGGCATCCTCCGGGTCACTCCCTTGCGCTACAGCTACAAATGCACCGGCACCTATTTCGCGCAGTGCATTTAGATTATATTCCTGGTGTTCCCAGCCTTCATTCCTGGAGAGTTTTTTTATTTGTTCACGGTAAGTTTCTGGTGTTAGCTCATTTGGAGGCAATACCGTTAGTCCACGTGCTAATAAATTTCCTTCAGCTTGTGCGCGGAGTAGGGTGAAGTTATCCGCATCTTTATATCCACACAGTGTGATTGCTGTCAGTGATTGTCGGTCTGTTTTTTTCTTGCGTACTGGGAGTACGGCGCCGTTAACCCATGTTGTATATACGGCAAGCTTTGCAAAACATCCCTTCTGGCTATTATTTCCATAAATTGCAATATGAATTTCTACTGGATTTTCCTCCAGTAACAATTGTACTGCTTTGCGAACACAGGTTTGTTGGGTAAAAATTGATGTATTTGAATCTATCATAACCCAGGTACATACGGCACCATTGTCCAGGTTAGCAATAACCGGTGATTCACTGATTTTACTTAACTTCAAATTGCGACGTGCCAACAGATTCTTAAGTGCTTCTTCTCCTGGGATATCATATTTTCCAGGTAGGCGTTCAAGTTTTGGGAGTACTACTAAAATATGTGACGCTTTGATTGACTTATCGATGGATGATGCATTTTGAAAAAGTGATGCAAGCATTGACAGCTTCCCTGTTAAATATAAGATGAACTGCTATAGAACAAAAACCAATGAATGAAGTTCTACCGCATAAACTGCTGCTATTATATACGCCAAGTCATTATTCTGCCCGATATAGCTGTTTAACTTTAGCTTCTTTCTGATTGTTTTTTAGAATTGAAAAATTCATATGCGCCAATACCTTGAACTCATGCAACATGTACTAGACGATGGATATAATAAATCCGACCGGACGGGTACCGGGACGCTTTCTGTATTCGGTTATCAGATGCGTTTTAATCTAGCCGATGGTTTTCCATTAGTTACTACCAAGAAATGCCATTTAAAATCTATCATTCATGAATTATTGTGGTTTCTAAAAGGGGATACCAATATCAAGTACCTCAATCATAACGGGGTTTCTATTTGGGACGAATGGGCTGATAAGAATGGTGATCTTGGACCCATTTATGGGCATCAATGGCGATCATGGCCAACCGTCAATGGACAGCAGGTTGATCAAATTATGCAAGTAATCGAGCAAATAAAGAATACCCCAGATTCACGACGCATGATTGTGTCAGCCTGGAATGTGGGTGACCTGGATAAAATGAAGTTGCCGCCATGCCATGCTTTCTTTCAATTTTATGTTGCTGATAGCAGGCTTTCCTGCCAGCTTTATCAACGGAGTGCTGATATTTTTCTGGGAGTTCCGTTTAATATCGCATCCTATGCATTATTCACTATGATGATGGCCCAGACTTGTAATTTAAAAGTTGGAGATTTTGTGCATACTTTTGGTGATGCGCATCTTTATCTCAATCATCTTGATCAAGCGCGGGAACAATTAAGCCGGCAGCCAAGAAAATTGCCCACAATGCAATTGAATCCTGCGATCAAACATCTTCTTGATTTTAAGTATGAGGATTTTATTTTAGCGCATTATGATCCTCACCCAGCAATCAAGGCACCGGTTGCAATATGAGTTCGCTACATTTTTCAATTTTAGTGGCAATGGCCAGGAATCGAGTGATTGGCAAGGATAACAAGCTGCCATGGCATTTGCCGCCGGACCTAAAGCATTTTAAAGCGCTTACGATGGGGCGCCCCATTATTATGGGCCGTAAAACTTATGAGTCGATTGGGAGGCCCTTGCCGGGCCGAACAAACGTGATCATAACGCGCCAGAACAATTATCGGATCTCTGGTGCTGTCGTTGTAAATTCAATTGATGCGGCATTAAAGGTATGTAAAAACAGCGATGATGCGGATGCGGATGGAGAAGGATTCATCATTGGTGGCGCAGAACTTTATCGACAAACCCTGGAATTATGCCAACGTATTTATATTACCGAGCTTCAACAGGATTTTGCTGGCGATACATTTTTTCCTGAATTTAATGTTGATGAATGGTTGGAAATTGCACGTGAGAAACATTGTTCAGATGATAAAGATCATCTCGAATATCATTTCGTTGTACTTGAACATAAAGCCAGACATCTGACATAAACCGAATTGTTGCGGCCTCTGTCCAACGGGGGTATGGCGTAGCATTCAGGATTAGATCCCTTAAGGGCACCGCTAAAAATCCAGATTTGCGAGCAGCCGCTTTGCCGCTTGCCTGCTTACCCCGTTTCGTCACAACACTTTGTTACTCGCAAAAAATGTTTCCTTACCTATCAAACATATGCTGCGTCACCATTTTTTACTCGTGCCTCGTTTTGTTTAGAACTTTGAATTTTTAGAGGCGCACTTAAGGGTACTTCTAAAAATCAAATTTTGCGAGCAGCCGCTTTGCGGTTTGCCTGCTTACCCCATCTCGTCACCATACTTCGTTGCTCACAAAAAATGTTTCCTTACCTATCAATCATATGCTGCGTCAATATTTTTTATTCGCGCCTGGTCTTGTTTAGAACTCTGAATTTTTAGAGGCGCCCTTAATGCCGAAGTGACGTGTGTTTAAAACACGCGTCACTCCTCCTCATGCAATATAGCAGCACAAATCATTAATTAAATCACGACAACATCAGGCAGAGGGAAGCCATTAAAATTACTGGCGTAAGCAGTCGTATAGGCACCCGCATTGGGTATGTAGATGAAGTCGCCTTCTTGCAGGTCCTTGGGTAACATTTCGCCATGTGCCAGAATATCTACTGAATCACAGGTTGGTCCAGCAATAGACCATGGAATGTCGCTTCCCTTGCGATCAGTGAGAATTTGATAGCGTAAGCCTTCAGTGATCTCTATTATTCCACCGAACATACCGGCGTCCCAGTACATCCAGCGTTTGCCATTGCGAGTGGCGGTACCTACGACTCGACAAACAAAACAAGCGGCATCGGATACCAAATAACGTCCAGGTTCAGCCATGATACGGACATTTTCTGGCAGATCAGCAATAGCCGCATTGACAACTTCTGCAATAACCTCAATTGAAGGAATAGGTTTGACGTGACGTACTGGATAACCGCCACCAATATTAAGTAACCGTGGATTCAATCCGGCACTGCACATTTCAGCAAAGACATTTTTGGCACGCTCAATTCCAACACGCCAGTTTTGTGGGTTGCGACACTGTGAACCTACATGGAAGGTTACGCCAGCAAGATCAGCTTTAAGTCTGGTTGCTTCCTGGATGATTTCACTAATATCCGCGAGATGTGCGCCAAATTTTCCGGCGAGTGGCCAGTCGCTTCCAATATTGGGCGTGTCAATACGCAAATACATTTTTGCGTCAGGTTTAACACTTACAATTTTCTGCAGTTCTTCAAGACTGTCAAGTACATACCATTCAACGCCCTTGGACGCGGCATATTCAAGATAGGCGCGCGATTTCATTGGGTTACTATAAAATATTTCAGCAGCAGGCACCCCCAGATTTAATAACTGATCTAATTCAGCGATCGAGGCAATTTCAAATCCAGCGCCTTCTTCAATCAAGGTTTTTAGTACACGTGGGTCAGGATTGGCTTTAGCTGCATAGTGTGGATGAACACGTGGCATTGCGGCTTTAAACCGCCGTATTTTATGGCGAATGATACTGTTGTCAACAAGTAAAAAAGGCTTGTCATATCCCTTCTTCAGAGCCTGTCTGACGTGCTTTAAGTCAAGGCTGATTTCGGGATGCGTATCAAAAACTATTTCTGCTTTTATCTGGTTTTGAAGTGCAGAGGAGCGTATTGGCATGTGAGTATTCCTTCTAGGTTTCTAGGATTGCTACGTTACTGGAATATGGGTGTTGACTAGATCGGTTGAGATAGAATAATTTGCTTCGCTTTTCATGATGACCCCCTATCGTGATGCCTATGAATATTTAAAGTCGCGAATTATAGACTGCATTCAGCTGGAATCAAGTGTTTTTTTTTAAATGGAATGCTTTATCCATTTGCGTGAATAAAATAACTTAAATACAGTTGGTTACAATATTACAAAAACGTAACTACTCACCCCCTTCAAAAATAATCCAAAAAACACTTGACAGGTTTTTGGGCAAGAAAAATTCGATTCCCTTCCACGCTGAAAAATCCATGCACTATGCACATTGGATTCTGGAATAAGCCGCTTCCAGTATAATT
>JAUXRH010000130.1 GCA_030682075.1 Nitrosomonas sp. | reverse complement strand
TGGCAACAATTGATCATCATGTACAAAGCTTCTTCGTGCAAGCCCTGCAACTCGATGTCAGAACATTGAGGCTGGAAGCCAAGTGAATCAAGCATTCCAATGGTATTGTCAGGTTAAAATGAACTTCGAAACGTTAGTTATTTGTCTAATTTAACTATCTGTACTTTTTCATTCATCCCATTCCGTGTATTTTTTACGCTAATTTCAAACTCAAACAAACTGTAAGCGAGGTTTACAATCAATGGTGTCCAAAAGGGAGCAATATAATACCAACAAGCTGCATAAACGATTACGTCGTCAGGTTGGAACAGCCATCGCTGATTTCAATATGATCGAAGCGGGTGATCGGGTAATGGTCTGTTTATCTGGTGGCAAGGATAGTTATGCATTACTCGATATCTTGCTTAATTTGCAAGCGCATGCCCCTTTGAATTTTGAATTGATTGCGGTAAATCTGGATCAAAAACAGCCGGGTTTTCCAGAACAGGTGTTGCCAGACTATCTGACCCAAATCGGCGTGCCCTTTCGCATTGTCGAGCAGGATACTTATAGTGTCGTCAAACGTGTGATTGCGGAAGGCAAGACCACCTGCAGTCTTTGTTCACGGTTGCGCCGGGGCGTACTTTACCGCGTTGCAGGTGAACTGGGGGCAACTAAAATTGCCTTGGGTCATCACCGCGATGATATTCTTGAAACGCTGTTTCTTAATTTGTTTTATGCGGGCAAGCTTAAAGCCATGCCACCTAAACTGGTCAGTGATGATGGGCAGCATATTGTGATACGTCCACTGGCCTATTGCAAAGAAAAAGATCTGGCGTCCTATGCGGAAGTGGCGAATTTTCCAATTATTCCCTGCAACTTGTGCGGATCCCAGAAAAATTTGCAACGCCAGGTTGTCAAAGAAATGATGCAACAATGGGACAGGCATTTTCCTGGCAGGCTTGAAACCATGTTCAGGTCAATCCAGAACGTGCAACTATCCCACCTGGCGGATCCGACACGCTATGATTTCCATGGTTTGAAGGTAAGTGGTGAGCCTGTTGCAGATGGCGACATGGCCTTTGACGAAGAAATATTCGAGCCTACGATAGAAGAAATGGCGGTTCCGGCGACAACACCAATGGATAACAGTCGCCATACTGCCCGAGGCAATTGAGCGTCTCCTTAATTAACGGCGTTTTTTTCGGTAATTTGGTGGAACCCGTTTGAATGTGACGGCAACCAGAAGCGCAAATAGCACATAAACGGTCGTGAGCACACCTTCGGGCAAGTTATAGAATAGAATCTGATGCAACCAGTGCTGGATAAAGCTGCTATCGGTTTCAACCTGGCGTAGCGAATTTTCCCATGCCGTTAGTGGACAAACGACACCGGCCAAGGATTCAACAACGACAAACAGGATCGCGGCAAGATGAGACAACCGGAACCCGTTATTTCCGACAAAACTTAACTTTAGCCATGCACCTATCCAGATGACTGGCAAGCTGCCAACCACGAACAATACGTACAAAAAATGAATGATGAGTATGATGTCAGCTAGTAACATGATGGCTTGTTATTAATTGAACGAAACGCGGCCTTTTCTGTAGGCTTAAGATACTCCATGAGAGACATAACCAGAAGAAAATTTATTAAATCAGGTGTGCTGGGTGGTATTGTTGCTGCTGGACTTGTAACCTGCGGCAGGATGAGTAAGCTACGCCAGATTCCAACGCCTCCCGAAGTGGAGGGCCCGTTTTATCCTACTGAAGACCAGGACGATAAAGATTACGACTTGACCCAAATTGAGGGGCACAAGGCGGCGGCGGCTGGAACGCAGATCATTATCGTGGGTCGCATTACAGATTTGGCGGGAAATGGCATTGACCAGGCAACGATTGATATTTGGCAGGCAAATACCTGGGGACGCTATCATCATCCGCGCGATCCCAATCCACAGCCATTGGACCCGAATTTCCAGGGTTGGGCCATTATTTCCAGTGATACGGATGGAAATTTTCGTTTTAAAACGGTAATGCCGGGCGCCTATCCGGCATCAGAAACCTGGACCAGACCGCCCCATATCCATTTCAAGGTTTCCCGGCAAGGTTATGACACACTGATCACACAGATGTATTTTCCCAATGAAAAACTCAATGAAACGGACTACTTGTTAAGTAACAAGAAGGCATCAGAACGGCCATTGATGATTGCCAGAAATATTGGCGAAGAAGAAGATAAAGCCGTTTACGAGTACAATATCGTTCTGATTAAAATTTAATACTCTGTAAACCTGGGCGTCTGCCCGGCTTAAGTCCGACAGACGCCAAATTAACGCATAAGACGTCTGGATCAGGATATTGACGGGTTTCCCTGGGTATTCATTTTTTCAATTAAATTACTTTATTTTATATCATGACATCTAAACATTGCTCACTTCTTATCCTTGGCTCTGGCCCTGCAGGTTATACGGCTGCAGTCTATGCGGCACGCGCAAATTTAAACCCCGTGGTTATTACGGGATTGGAACAGGGCGGTCAATTGATGACAACCACCGATGTGGATAATTGGCCGGCTGATGCCATGGGTGTTCAGGGCCCGGAATTAATGGCACGTTTCCAGAAGCATGCGGAACGTTTTAATACCGAAATTATTTTTGATCATATTCATACCGCTGAACTTACAAAAACCCCCATTACCCTGACTGGAGACCAGGGAATCTATACCTGTGATGCGCTCATCATTGCCACCGGCGCCTCCGCTCAGTATCTGGGGCTGCCCTCTGAAGAAGCGTTCATGGGTCGCGGAGTGTCTGGTTGTGCCACGTGCGATGGATTTTTTTACAAGGGGCAGGATGTGGCCGTTATTGGTGGCGGGAATACTGCGGTCGAAGAAGCGCTTTATCTTTCCAATATTGCCCGTCACGTTACATTGGTGCATCGGCGTGACACGTTTCGTTCAGAGAAAATTCTGATCGATAAGCTGATGGACCGAGTGAAAAATGGCAATATCACGCTGCAAGTGAATCATGTGCTGGATGAGGTGTTGGGTGACGATTCTGGCGTTACTGGAATGCGGATCAAGCATACACAGGACAACAGTACCCAGACACTGGATTTGCATGGTGTCTTTATCGCCATTGGCCACAAACCCAATACGGATTTGTTCAAGGGGCAACTGGAACTGAAAAATGGCTATATCATTACCCATGGTGGTAACGACGGTAACGCAACAGCAACCCGCGTTCCTGGTGTATTTGCAGCAGGCGATGTACAGGATCATATTTACCGCCAAGCCGTCACCAGCGCAGGTAGTGGTTGCATGGCCGCGCTGGATGCGGAAAAGTATCTTGATAATTTAAGTTAAAGAATTGTATTCATGCGATGAAAAGACGCAAAAAGGAGCCCGAAACAACCCTTGCGGGTAACCCTGATGAAAAGGCCCTGTTTCGTGAGGCCATGCAGGGTGTGATGCCCTTGGCGAAGCCTGACACCGTCATTCATCATCGCGAACAGCCGCAGCCCATTGCGCATCAAATACGGCACGAGGAAGAGACTGCGCCGCAAGACTCACTTTCTGACTATATTTCACTTGAGATAGCGGCCGGCGATAATTGGTCCTTTCTGCGCCCGGGGATGACGCGTCAGACCTTGCGGCGGTTACGTCGTGGCTATTGGAGAATTCAGGCACATCTGGATTTGCATGGATTTACCCGTAATGAAGCAAGACTGGAGCTGGTGACATTTCTGGATGCTTGTAGCAGCAAGGGTTTTCGTTGTGTAAGTGTCATTCACGGCAAGGGATTAAGCTCAAAAAATCGTGAGCCGGTATTGAAGACCAGAATTGGCAATTGGTTGGTACAGCGCCATGACGTTTTGGCTTTCTGCCAGGCCAGGCCGGAAGATGGCGGCAGTGGCGCTGTCCTCGTGTTATTGAAGGCGGCTACCCAGCAATAACGTTTTGCTACAGCGAAGAAGTCGATTCGTGAGGATAGGCTTTTTCGTAACGACGCTGACACTGTATGCAGCGTTGTGCAGAAGGATAGGCGATCAACCGATCAAAGCCGATTTCTTCGCCACAATCGATACAGTCGCCAAATTCCAGTTCACTTAGGTATTTTGACGATATTTCCAATTCCCGCATTTCATTTATTTGTCGGTCAACAAGGGCGATATCAATATCATCGGGGATGTTGCGGCTATCGATCAGATTAATATTTTTCTCATCAACACGATGTCCCAGTTCACGATGGATTTCTTCCTGCAGTTCTAAATAACGTTTTTGCAGGGCTGTCTTAAGTTGTGCCAGTTGATCTTCGGTGAAATTTGCCATCTTCTCCCCTTTGTCATAGGACGACGATTATGCGACAAGCGCTCGTTAATCTAATCTTTAATATAGCCCAGAATCGATTAAATTGTTTGCAGTTTTTTTAAATCCGCAATAATCTCAGTTGAATTGCGCGAGGTGCTGGCTGAAAAATAAATCCTGGCAATCTTGCCTTGTGGATCGATCAAGAAGGTATTGCGCCTGGCAAATTTAATCACCCCCAGATTGATCAGCGAATGGTAGCGCTTAGCGACCTCAGCTTGATGGTCAGCCAGCAATGGGAACGGCAGATGATATTTTTTAGCAAAATCCGCATGGCTTTTGGTATTGTCAACACTGATACCAATCACTTCGGCGCCCAGTTCTGTCATTTTGTGAAGATCGTCACGAAATTTGCAGGCTTGTCTGGTGCAGCCCGGGGTATCGTCTTTGGGATAAAAATATAATGCTAACCATTTGCCCGAGAAATCGGCCAGTGTATGTATTTTGCCCGTCTGGTCTGGCAGCCTGAAATCAGGGGCGGGTTGCCCTGCTTTGGGCGAATTGGCGCGTGTGTTGAGACGCCAGAAAAACAAAAGCAAGGCGGTAAGGGTGACAAGTATGATGAGCCATTCCATGCGGCATTTCCTTTTTATTTAGAGGTGCCCTTTAGTAAAATGTGATCGATGTGGCCAGGCCCAGAATCTTAGCAACAAGGCCGCTAAAGCCGACAATCCCCCGGCAAACAGGAATGCGACCGCCGCACTTTGCCAATACCAGATAGTACCAAACAATAAACCCGCCGGGATCGCGGCAATACCCATTGCCAGATAGTACCAGCCAAAAGCCGTGCCACGCTCCCCTGCTTTAGCATAGTCACTAATTAAGGCCCGTTCAGCACCCTCACTCAGGCCGGCAAATAAGCCATAGAAAATGATGACCAGCCACAGCCCTGTATTGCCGGTTACCTGACTGAGCATCAGAAATGAAAGCGCGAAGGTTATCCATCCAATCAACATTAACGTCCCACGTCCCAGGCGATCCGCCAATTTTCCACCCCATGTGGCGGTGATTGCCTTACAAAAATTAAGCGCCGACCATAATAATAACAACTCAACGACACCGATGCCTAACTGATGGCCCAGTAATAAGATGAAAGTTTCCGAAGCACGCGCAAAAGTAAATAGCATCAATACCAGAAGATACCGTCGCATGGGTAAAGAGAGGGCTGACCAGGCGAGTGGCGGCAGCATGGTCGGCGTTTGAATCACCGTGGTTTTTTCTTCTTTGACTCCCACGCCAAGTAATAGTACGGCCAGAAAACCAGGGATTGCGGACCATAAAATCACTTCGACCAGACTCAAATCAAACCATGCCAATGCAGCCGCAGCGGCCAGGCTGCCGGCAACCGCACCGCCATTATCGAGTGCGCGATGAAAACCAAAGGCATAGCCCCGCATGTGAGGGGGCGTTGCATCTGCCACCAGCGCATCGCGCGGCGCACTGCGCAGACCCTTGCCAACCCGATCAAGACTGCGCAACAGTAATAGGGTGAACCAGGAACCCGCCAACCCTAAAAGTGGCCGCGCGAAGTTGGACAGGGAGTAACCGGCTAACGCCAAACCCTTGCGTCGACCGCTCAGAACATCGGAATGTCGACCTGACCACAATTTGAGAAAACTGGCCAGCGCATCTGCAACCCCTTCGATAAAACCCAACGCAATTGGCCCGGCAGCCAGGACGGTAGCCAGCAAAATTGGAATGAGTGGAATCACGATATCGGAGGCGAAGTCATTGAAAAAACTGACAAGGCCCAAAACAATCACCGTGCGGGGTAGTGTTTTGCTGGCAGCGAAGCTTGCGTTAAGTGGTTGTTCCGGTTTTTTCATTACATGTTGTATGTTTCATGGGGTTATTCATCGTGAGATATTAGCGTAAAATACCCCATTTGCCCTGGTAGCTCAGTGGATAGAGCAACCCCCTCCTAAGGGGTAGGTCGGACGTTCGATTCGTCTTCAGGGCGCCAATAAATCAGCTAGTTATATAAAAATAGAATGCTTAATATAATTTGGTGCCACACCAGTGCTACACTACAAATGTAAGCTTTAAAAAACCAATCCAAATTTAATGATTAAAGAATCCTGAGGGAGTCTCTCGGTGCACTCATCTGGTAAGCCAAAAAGAAATTTATATTCCCTATACCCATGTCTTATCAGGGCAATCGGGCTTAAATCACGCCAATAATCCGTAGCAAATAATCATTATTCCAACCGGCCTTTAAGCGTTTTGTTTTCACGCCAACTTTTGATGTTTTCTCTTTCTTTATCAGGTTTAAAGCGATATGCCTGATAATGGCAAGGTTGGCTGCACTATGGCCTTTACGTGTTCGATTGCTATCTTCATCAAAAGCAATATCAAGCACCCAATGTAAATTGTTTTCTATAGCCCAATGAGCGCGAACTGCGTGCTCCAGTTTGGTCGGATTATTTGCGCTCAAACTACTGATAAAATAACGCGTTTCCTCGGTTACTCTATTTCCTGATTCTCTTGTTGCCGTGACTGCAATAATGCTCTGCAACCCTACCCAAGCATGTCGCTCTTTTAACCATGCTATCTCGTCTGTCACACGAATGGCACGTGTTTCAATGCGCCCATGACCCCCATCAACAGTCACTATGGCAGCTTTGGGCGATAATGATGATGTAAAATACGTGGCGACATCTTCATGCAATTTTCCTTGGTTGCCTTTCAGACTCAAAACATAATCTCCATCTTGCTGGACAATCTGCTGAGCGATTTTCTTCTGGCAACCCATGGCATCAATTGTAATCACCGTTCCTGCAATATCTAAACGAGAAAGCAGCTTGGGAATGGCTGTGATTTCATTGGATTTGCCATCTACTTTAACCTGGCCCAAAACCAGACTATTGCGTTGTGCCCACGCACTAACCATATGGATAGAAGATTTCTTGGATGCTCTATCAATACTTCGTCTTAAGCACTTGCCATCAATGGCAATAACTTCTCCCTCCGTCAAATTGGCTAAATCAGATACCCAGTTGGTAAAACATTCGCTGAACTGTTTGCTATCTATCGCAGCAAAAACATCACCAAAGGTGTCGTGTGCCGGTATCCCATGCTGCAAACCAAGTAACTCAGTGAACCAGTCTACTTTGGCGTTGCCAAACTCTTCAATAGCCACCCAATTATCAGCGCCACAAATAACAGCGCAGAGAGTGATAAAGAATATATCCTGTAGTTTGTGTTTCTTTTGTCTGTCTAGTCTTGGGTCTTTAATACTTGAAAAATGATGAATAATTGAGGGCGTTGGTTTGTCTGTCATTTGAAATCAAAATGATAAACTTAATACCTCATCTAGTTTCTGTTTTCAAGCGCTTTTAAGCCCGATTGCCCTGGCCGCTTCACTAATATCGATGACACGCTTAATCATCTGTGATGATGCCGATAGCGTTTAATTTATGTAACTTTATATCTAGTTCTAAAATAAAATTGCCAATTGAATTTTCGAGCATTCTTTTACTATCAAGTAAAGATTTCTCTCTCTTTACTTGTGACTCAGTATGTAACCTTAAAGTAAGATCGTAGCCCCCCCCTAATTTCTGTACACGATAAAATTTACGTTCATTATTTTCTGCGGCTACACTCACCAAGTCATTAATATGCAGAGCCATGATAAATTGCCACTCATCACCATGGTCTTGCTTGATTATAGGCTGCTTTTTACCATCAAGGTTTAACGCGCTTTTTACCCCTTTAGCTCGATGACTAGCTTGCATCATGGTGACAAATTCACCTTTGTATTTACCTGTCTCTTTATGTTGGAGTATCTCAACATGATGCATGTTGCCATATGACATCCATTTGAAAACAATGCCTGATTTATCTTTTACGCCAAATTTGCTTTGTTCCAGTTTTTTGTGTGTAGTGAAAGATTGTAATACTCGAACACGTTTGATTGGGGTTTTATTATTTTTATGATAAACCGTTACATTGTCAGCAAAAGCTTTTTTGCAGTCGTTGCCATATTTAGCTAAATGTGTCAGAACAAGGTCTTTGATCGTGTCGTCTACAATGCTTTTGGCATTTTTCTCGGTAAAGTCAGACGTTAGATTTTTACGATAAACCAAACCACCATGTTTTTTGATGTAGCCAGCACCTGTTTCCTCATGCAAACCACCTGATAGCCTGCGTTGCGAGTCGTGGGAAATAATAAGGTGTTTTAAATTTTCATCTAATTCATTTCTAAAATCAGAATAAGGTTGTGTTACTTTTAGTTCCTGTTCATTGTTCTTTGTCCAAGTAAGAATTTGTTTGTATAGCCCGCGATTCACACAGGCAACCACTGCAGCATCTATTGCATGGTGACGATGGTCAGTACGCTCTTTCTTGTCGGTTTCACCAATCAAGTTATTCAAGCCCCATTGATGTCTGAGCCATGCTGTTGTTGAGCCCTTGCTGGTTGTTACATCGCAGCCAAGTTGTTTGACATATCCCAGCGCAAGTTTGGCTATATAACGAGTATCGTTAAGCTGAGATGAAATAAAATCGCGTTGTTGTAATTCTTCTTCAGTTTGATAAAAACGTTTTACTTTAGAATCAAGTCCTTTCCAGCGACTGACTTCTTGAGTTATTTGATTCCATTTTTCTTCATTTTTACCCCATGCATCTTTGGGGGTTCGATCACCTTTGTTTCTGTTCTCACCTGTAAAACATAGCGCCTTGTTCATATAAGAATCATCCAGTGATTTTTTATAGGGCAGAATATGGTCTATCTCAACCTCAGCGGTAAACACAGCATTAATTGGTATTGGTTTGCCACTATATGCACAGCGGTTATTTTGTTCTAACCATAGGCGATATTTTATTTTGTCGTCATGGTTTGGGTAATTACCAAGATTTAAATTTTTATAAGCGTCAACAGCTTTTTCATTGTCCTGCTGATTTTTTGCCTGTTGGGCTTGATTTTCTTTATACCGTTTGGTATTCATTTCCAAGTCCCGGGCCATTTCAATACGAATAATATCCGGTTTGCCATGTTGCTTGATAATGGCATTAATAACACGTTTTAATTCCTGCAAGCCTTTGTTGACAATTGGATTGGCTGTTTCCGGTGGTGTGCCAAGTTTCTCTTGCTGTTCAGTCGCTTTTATTTCATAGGTGTAACCAGCTTTTGCGCGGGCATCTGAATAGATCAAACCTTGTTTTAGAAAAGGAAGGAGTTTGTTAATGGCTTTAAGAGAATGATTGCTGTGCCCAGGCTCAAATTCTAGTAGGCAAAGTTTTATTGCTTGAGATGGCTCTAGCTTCCAATAATTGAGTAATCTGGATTTTAATGCTGATTTTTTCTTGATTGATAATAAATCTTCTACCAGTGCGTGTTGTTTTTCATCTGAGTAGTTATCCCAACTATTACCCAATATTGCTTCAATCTCACAAGCGGTAATATTGCCTTTTAAGTTTTTTGTTTCTAAGTTTAGTTTTGTAAGCTTATCTAAACTGAGTTCATTTTTAAGCGCTGTTACCGTAATCTTAGGATGATGCTCAAAATACGCTACCAGCTTAAGCTTGCCGTCGTCATTAATGCCTAACCATTGATCCGTATGTCGCTCGAAATATTGTAGGTTATTAATATCTTGTAGATAACGAAAACGTTGCACTTCCAGTCTTGCCATTGCAGCGCGATAATTTTTAGGTTCAAGTGAACATTTTCCTACACGATCTTTCTTAAGTTTTAGTGGTCTTTGGTAAAAGATAATTTTTTTCACACCCTGATTATCAAGCATAAAGTCATCAGGAAGATGCTTAAAATATCGGTTTTGTTGCTGCCATATTTGCGCTAGCTCATCTTGGTACATTTTTCTGTCAGTACGCAGATGACCCCCGTCATGGCTACGGTTACGTTTGCATTTGCCTTGTTCCAGTTTAGATAAATATTCTCCCAGTGTTCTTGCTCCAGCATTATTAATTTTTTTTTCTAACCTCTGCGATATCTGTTTTAAATGCACCTTCCTCTTTATCTTGAGATGGTTTGGCATCCAGTTCGTTTAGATATTCAATGGTATCTGGATCATCAACCAAATCACCTGCTACTTGTTTTTTTGAACTCAAAAAACCACGACGGGAAACAAAATGAAGTAAAACACGACCTAATTCATGCGGACTTAATTCAAAATCCAGTGCTTTGGTTCTTAGTTCGTATGGATCGCCCAATTTATTAAGAAGCACTTCTGGCTGAGCGTGACCTTGCAATTCTGTGGGTAATAAATTTAATGATACCAGGTAGTTGAGCATCCTTTGTTTGCGCCGTGCTCGCCGTTGTAGTACTCGACGACCTAAGCGCATATCACGCCTTTTTACATTCTTTGGCGTTGGTACTTTTTCTTCCACCGCCTTAGTAAAGATCCTGCTCCCTATATCAATAATCTGGCTTGTAGTGCCGTCAATCTCTTCAAGCAATGCCCAGCCTAAAGAATTACTCCCTAAATCTAACCCCAAGACTTTTTCGCTCATGACTAATCCTAGTGTATAATCAAAGTTCTAGTGTAACCGACTAAGGTCTATTGATTTGCTTTTCATACCAATGAAATTGTTATTTCGTAGGCAACGCTTTTAAGCGACCCAAGCCCTCCCAGCGGGGGCTTTTTTCTTTCCAACCTTCCTCATCTGTTTTAGTATTTCAATAGTAATGCCTTGCTAAGCAATATTTACTTTTCTATCAATCATTTACGATACATCTATCGAACGTGTGTTGTTGTCTATTACTTCATGCCGAAGATAGATATTTATCTTGCAATAGACTGGGAGTTAACTTGTTGTAATCTATGGCATAATAAACCGGTTAATTTGTGATGTAATCATGGAGGTAATACGTGGCTTCCCAATATTCACACATGCAGTTATCCAATACTCAACTGGCAGGTTATTTCAAGTCAAAAGATACTATAAAACAAAGCCACAACGCTTATAGTGAGGCATTATGACGAAAATAATGAAAATACATACAGTCGCCTTATTTGCAGTTTTGTTTTCAGGTAATATTTTCGCGGTATCCATCGTTTATAACGGGTTTAAATGCCAGAATACGGTTAATTCCAATGACGCGACGCCTGCCGCAATACAGACACAAAGCAGATTTGAAGTCATCGAAGATGTCGGAGACGGGGTGTTTCGCCTTAAGCTGACGGGCGGTCTGCCCAGATTTACAGATAATAGTCCGACTGTGTGCATCGACAGTGATACCGCCTTAGGATTTTCTGGAATTGGCGAGGTGGATGTCATGCCCAGGCAATTAAACGCTATCGATGCAACCGCCTATTATAATGGACAGGATTTAATGATTACGGTCAATTCGATAAACTCGGATCTGAGTTCGGGACGGAGTACGTTCTCAAGATTTACCACAAGTCTGGTATTCCCAATTTCAAATACCTTGATCCTGAAACAGGATTCTCAGTCATCATCATTTAAACTGAAAAAAATAATACATAACCGAGGGTTTGTTCATACCAGCGGAGCCACAAATTCGACCATCCCCTTCTTTGAAACAGTGTTGCCCTCTTTTGGTGATAGTGGACAAGACAAGCCGATAATTCTAACGCCGGGATCAGCTATTCAATATGTTTTTGAGTAAGTTATTTTAATTATTAGGCCTGGAAGTTTGTCGGATTCAAGGTCAACCTGATCTCGCTTTCCGACTTTGCCTGCTACGATCAACCCATGCCACTTCTATCAGATTGGCTCATATAATATTGCGGTTAGCTCGTTACCCAGGTGGACGAATTGTTCCCTTTCAGGTAAGCAGCCTTATGCTCTGGAGAAAACAGATCCAAATCCGGAAACCACGGCATATGTAATGCGGAGAAATCGCCGGCAACACGCACGGAATCGAAGAAATCCCCGTTAAAGTTTTTCTTGCGATAGATCGCAAATGTCGTATCTATGGGTGCGGCATACAATTCCAGGCGATCATGCTGGAGAGGTTTGGTCCAGAATCGAGATTCCCATTCCGACACGTTCATCAATTTCTTGTATGGGACAATAGATCCCAGTCTTGGTTTGAGACATTTATCAGTCAGCGCATGCTGTACCAGATAGGGCAGGGCAAAGCCAGCCTTAAAGCACTTAAACTGATCACAAATATCACAGAGTTGTTCGATGAAATCTTCCGGTAAATGCTGATTAAACAATAGATCGGGGTCGGTGTATCCGAAAGTATCCGGCAGAATATCGTAGACGGGTCCCTGAAACCCAATCCGCGCGCCCATATTTCTTGTTGAACGGACCACCAGAGCGTTTCCAGATAAAGCAATGTCGGAAAGTAAATCGAGCGTTTCAAGGTCATTTGAGGCATTGTCGATAATGATCGGCTTGATTAAGCGTGCATTCAATTGTCGGACGCAGTGATCCACATACACGCCATTATTGAAGGACACGATCAGAATGGGTATCTGGCCAATCAGAGAATCAATCGATGTCTGGATCTGAGAGACAAGCCTGGGGATATGTCGTTTATTGATTATCTGATGAATCGTCTTTTTCATATTCATATTCTTAATCGCTTCTGACCCTGCGTTTATTGTCTATCCTGGACCGAAGTGGCCACGGATTTCTGAGCATGACATCAGAAGTGTGTATCCAGAAACAGGGACATGTAAGCTGAGTAATCGTCCAGGAAAAATACTTAACGACCAGATGCCCTATGAAATTTTTGCGTCTGTCCATGAGGAGGCCGTATTGGTTAAGTTCAGGTTAAAAGATGATCTTAATGACGCAAAAAAAGGAACAGATTCATTTTTGTCAAACACAAAATAAATTTACTCCCTTTTTTGTGCACTTTACCTAAAGTGCGCCCAGACCCAAGGCCCAATAAGCGCTTATAAACATTCGGCGTTTAGCCGAGACCCCACTGATCATCATCCAGGTCTACGATCCTGGTTCTATTCTTCTTCAGTTTCGCGTCCCAATCAATTTTGAGCAGCAGGTAAGCAAAACACGTCCCTTCTGAAAGATGGACTGTCGTTGTGCCGGAAGCTCCCCCGCTACCGCCTACCTTTGCGTCGATTCCCTTGGTTCCGGCCGAGAGATCCACCGTAACGTTATTATCGAACTTATTGGCCAGTGAAGCTTCCATTACAATAAAAACCTGGTGCGCAATCCGCGCATCGTTACCCCATTCAATCAAGTCCTTAAGTTTTTGTGGTGAATCGTTGGCCGCTTTCTTCATGTCGTTATTCAAGACGCTGAATTTTACGAGTTTGAGTTCGCCAGATTTCAGTTTGTCAAATGTAGCATCACCCGAAAACTTGACAGGAACACCTTTGATAATAGCGGAAACCGCAGTATTGAATGCACTCTTGGAAGTCTTGGTAAAATCGATCTCAACTACGGTGGTTTTAGCGACATTAATCCTGGCAATTGGGATTTTGTCCTTTACTTCAAGATAATTTTGCTTGGTCAGTGGCGTTCGCTTTTCTCCAATGCTGCCGATTTCAACTTCCTCAGCATGTCCTCTAAAGTAAGCGACTCCTCCAAACGTAAGGTGACTTTCTTTTACAATAACATTTGGCATGTCTCATCTCCTTTTCAATCAGTTAACTGCAACCAGGCTGGAATATAAGGAAACCGTCGATTAACACATGAACCGATGCCTGATTGCAGATTCAATTTCATGACTACAAGTTTTGGCAAAGCACTACACCCCTCATCTGTACCTTGCTATGAAAACCTTATATCCAAATCCATTCTACTTCCAATGATACCTGTCTAGCAACGTAACGGAATGGGTCGATGGCTTATTTTTTCAGGCAAGCCGCTGATTGATTGCCGAGGAAGTGAGTGGTCATGAACTAAAGGGCGCCTCTAAAGCAGCGTGGGTCGATTAAGTTTGCCGGTAAAATCAGGATAAAAAGGAGTTGCAGTAGCGTTCATTTAATCGATGGGTGAAGCTAAACTTTTCTGTATGGCGACCCAGGCCTGTCCCAGAGAAATGGCACTGTCATTGGGCGGCATCTGCCAGGCGCTCAAGGCCTGACATTGGCGTGAATAAAGCTGGTCTTCCAGTGTTTTCAGTAACATTTCATTATGGAAACAGCCACCCCCCAGCGCGATTTGCACCATCTTATGCCGGGTGGCGGCCATCTTTACCCACTCAGCCAATCCAGTCGCCAGTGTGGCATGGAACAGGGCGGCACCATAGGCGGCGTCGTTATTTTTCTGGGAGCAATCGATCAGTTCGCTGAGTAAAGGTGAAAAATCCAGCTCATTCTCTTCCGTGATGCGGTAGCCGTTCGCCAGTGCGGCAACGGGGCCATATTGCTCGGCCAGTTGTTGTAACTGGATTGCTGCCTGCGCTTCATGGATTTGTATCCGGCTGACTCCCAGCAATCCTGCGGCGGCATCGAATAGACGTCCCATGCTGGATGTGGTGGGGCAGTTCAAACCCCGTTGCAGCATAGTGACGACGGTTGCAGCAGCGGGCTGGTCGGAAAAGCGCGGGATGATTTCATCACCACGATTCAATTGAAACAATACGCCGGCGGCCATGCGCCAGGGTTCTCGCGCGGCACGGTCACCGCCCGGCATGAGCAAGGGCGCCAGATGCCCCAGGCGTTGAAATTGACTGCCATCTACGCGCAGCAGCTCGCCGCCCCAGGGGGTATTATCCGTACCCAGTCCAACACCATCCAGGGCGAGTCCAAGTACCGCGTGGGTAATCTGATGTTCGGCGCAGATGGCGGCAATATGGGCATGGTGATGTTGCACCGCGAGTAACGGCAGATGATGTTGCGCGGCATAGGCCGAGGCAAACTGTGTGCTGTAAAAATCAGGATGCAGATCATGGGCTACCACTTTGGGTTGTACCTTAAGCACCTGACACAGGTGTTCCACGGTATGGTCCAGCGTCTGTCTGGCTTCAGCGCTGTCAAGATCCCCAATCAGCGGTGAAATATAGGCTTTGTTTTCACGCGTAATACAGACGGTGTTTTTTAACCAGGCACCACACGCCAGTACCGACGGCCCGGCACAGGGAAGTGTGATTATCGTGGCGACGGGATTATCCAAGGTGATGGGGTGTTTGCTCAATGTGTTGTTCCATGCCTTGTTCGTTAGCTGTTGCCTGACGACAGCCGGCTGCAATCCAGTCCAGCCATTGCGGCATGCCCGCACCGGTAGTGGCAGAGAGTTGAATCACCGGTAGCGTGGGGTTGATGCGGTGGGCATATTCAAGCGCAAGGTCGACATCAAAGGACAGATAAGGTAACAAGTCACATTTGTTGAGTAACATGAGATCCGCCGCGCGGAACATGTCGGGATATTTGAGCGGTTTATCTTCGCCTTCCGTGACCGACAGAATCACCACTTTATGCGTTTCACCCAGATCGAAGCTGGCCGGGCAAACCAGATTGCCGACATTTTCGATCAGCAGCAGGCTGTTTCTTGGCAACTTGAGCTGTGCAATCGCCTGATCAATCATGTGTGCATCCAGATGACAACCTTTGCCAGTATTGATTTGCAAGGCGGTTGCGCCAGTCGCGCGAATACGGGCGGCATCGTTATCCGTTTGTTGATCGCCTTCGATCACGGCGAGGGGCTGTTTTCCTTGCAAGGCATTAATCGTTCTGACCAGCAGGGTGGTTTTGCCGGAACCGGGACTGGACACCAGATTCAATGAAAAGATACCCTGTGCGGACAGGTTGCGACGGTTGCCATCCGCATAGTGGTTATTTTTAGATAGAATGTCACGCTCGATTTTTACCATGCGCGCCTGACTCAGGCCCGGTGCATGGGTGCCGGCGATCCCGCTGCCAGAATGAAGGGTGTCGGGTGCAAGGCGAGGATCTGGATCCGGTGTGCGTGGCTGTGCGTGGTCATGCGTTAATAGCTGATAACGCATCGGTTTGCCTGACTGCGAACGCGATGGGGTGTGCCGGGGTATTGCTTTGCCATTAATGCGCGTTTGACCTGTTCCACAGCCACATGTTGTACACATTTATTCAACCTCCAGTTCTTTAATTTGCATGCTACCCCCACGGGTTATCTGTAATGCGTAGTTGCCACAAGCAGGACATGAATCATCGTGTGAGGCAAGCGGCGCCGCACACTGGCATTGATCGCACCAGCCCTGTCCTGCTACTTCAATAATTTCCAGCTTTGCCTGATGTGCCACGCTGTCCTGGGTTACCACCTCGAAGTAAAAACGCAGGGATTCCGGCTCGACGCAGGCCAGTTGACCGATTTCCAGCCAGACCGTTTTGACGTGGGTAAAATTTTGTGCCTGTGCCGCTTCTTCGATGATTTGCAGCACATTTTCCGCCAATGACAACTCATGCACGCATCACCTCAGGCACTAATTCGCAAACAAAAAGCCGCCATAAAGGGCCACTACCACGCCGCTCAGACGTAGCCATGGGCTATGCCCGCTGCTTTTGATCACCAGCGCAATGCCGATTCCAGCCGTATGCAGGAGCGCCGTCGCCAGCATAAATCCTGCGGCATAGGCAGGAACTGAGATGCCGGCAGGCATTTCACTGCCGTGGGCATAGCCGTGACCAATTGCAAACACAGCGATCAGCAGGGTGCTGGCAAAAAGCGGCAGGCGGATCGCGCTGGCAATCAGGACGCCAGCCATCAGCAGTGAGAAGATGATGCCATGTTCCGCGTAGGCAAAGGGCAGGGTGACCATGCCCAATAAACCACCCAGCGCCATCGTGAAAACAAAGGTGAGCGGCATCAACCAGATGGCCCGCCCGCCTGTTTGACCCGCCCACAGACCCACGGCGACCATCGTCAGCACATGATCCAGTCCATTGATTGGATGGGTAAAACCATAGATCCAGCCACTTTGTGGCGAAATTCCAGTATGTGCCTGAACCCACGAGGGCAACGTCAGCAATACTAGCGCCAGGATGATGAAGGATAGCCACTTTGAATACGGTAAAAGAGGGTTCATAAATTCTCCAGTTTGCCACGTACGCACATTTGACGGATCGGCAGGATTGCGGCTGCCAGATTGATCGCGGCCTGAGCGCTCAAGGAATCGCCCAAGACAAAATGATACCCGCGAATACGCAATAAAAAAGCCGGGGGCGCATGGCTTCCATAAACCTGATGATAACCATGCAGCAAGGCAGCAGGGGTTACTGCATGACTGGTATAACTGCGGTCTTTTTCAGCCGTCAGCATCGAAAAATCAAAGGGTTCAGGGCATGAGGCATCGGCATCGATAAACAATACCTGATCACACTCAGCCAGATCCGTGACATGTTCAATCTGCAGTTGCATGTCGTTCTGGCACACAACCTGGGGGAGATTGAGTTGACTCATCTGTTCAATAAACAGGGGACCCAATGCATCATCGCCGCGCCCGGGGTTCCCATATCCGAATAACAGTAGTCGCGCTCTCACGCTAAGCTAACTCAGGTCGTCGGCGCACATCGCCATTCACGCCTTTGGTTAATTGATCAAGCAATACGCCCTCGACATTGCGTAATTCTACTTGCAAGGGCATTTTACCCAGCGCATGGGTGGCACAGGAAAGACAGGGGTCATAGGCGCGCACCGCCACTTCCAGATGATTCAGCAGTCCTTCGGTAATTTCCTGACCGTCGAGATAGGCATTGGCGACAGAACGCACGGATTCGTTCATGGCTTGATTATTGCTGGTGGTCGAGACCATCAGATTGGCCTGGGTGATCAGTCCTTCTTCATTGATCTGGTAATGATGAAACAGCGTACCACGGGGTGCTTCGATCACGCCAATGCCTTCCGGCCGTTTGTCCCCCTTTTCCGCCATCAATTCAGTGCCGGTTATCTCTGCGTCGTGCAATAGTTGCTGAATGGATTCAGCGCAATGCAAGGCTTCGATCATGCGTGCCCAATGATAAGCCAGGGTGTGATGAACAAATTGACCCTGACCAAATTCCTTGAAGCGTTTACGCGCGGCTTCCGCCTGTGGAGTTGAAATGACATCACAGTTATTCATGCGCGCCAGCGGGCCAACCCGGTACCAGCCATGCTCCGTGCCTAATTCCAGCAGATAGGGAAACTTCATGTAGCTCCAGGCACGGACTTCTTCACGCAGGATCTGCTGGTAATCACGATAATCAAATTGATCGAATAGGTAAGCGCCGGTCGCCGCACGCGCGCGCAAGCCACCGTGATAAAACTCCAGTTCACCCTTGCCACCCGTCATGCCAAGATAGTTGCTGTGCAGGGTAGCAAAGGCATAATGTTCAGGGTGGGAAGTGTGGATTTGTTCGTTCAGGGTCACCGCATCCTGACTCCAGGTCAGAATATCCGCGCTATCTTTTAGCAGCGCATCACGTTTGCCCGGCGTGAGTGGTTGGTTCATGCCACCGGCGATGGCGGCGATGCCATGGATTCGTTTGCCGGTAATCGCCTCAATGATTTGTTGTCCGTATTTGCGTAGCTTGACACCTTTCAGCGCAATATCTGGATATTGGCGCAACATGCCGACAATATTGCGCTGCATGGGATCACTGCCGAAACCAAAGAGTAAATCGGGAGAGGAAAGATGGAAAAAATGCAGCGCATGGGATTGCAGAATCTGGCCAAAATGCAACAAGCGACGCAGTTTACTGGCGGTCGGGGTGAGTTGTTCTACGCCAACCAATTGATCAACCGCCTTGGCTGCGGCCAGTTGGTGACTGACCGGGCAGATGCCGCATAAGCGTTGCACCAGTGCCGACACTTCCCAATAGGGCCGACCTTGAATGAATTTCTCAAAGCCGCGAAATTCCACGATATGCAGCCGTGCTTCCTGGATATGATTATCCGCATCCAGCAGCAAGGTGATTTTTCCGTGGCCTTCCACCCGGCTAATGGGATCAATGGCAATCCGTCGGGTGTTGGGCGAAGAGGGGGTGTCTGGTGGCATAACGCGTGCATCCTTAATCGTAATGAAAGGTATTTCTGGGAAAAATCGGTTGTTTTCCTTCCAGTAATGGGCCAAGTAACTGCAGAAAATCATCGGCAGAGGGCGGGCAGCCGGGCAGATAATAATCCACCCGCACCACGTCACTCAGAGGCCGTACCTTATCCAGCAGCAACGGCAGTTCGACATCGTTTGGAATCTGCGGGTTATTGACGCCGATTCCGTTCAGATACACTTCTTCCAGACATTCGTGTAAATCAAAGTAGTTACGCATGGCTGGCACTCCACCATTAATGGCGCAGGCGCCCACTGCGACAAGAATTTTGCAGTTGGCACGAAATTCCCGCAATACCTGTACATTTTCGGCGTTGCATAAGCCACCTTCGACCAGGCCAATGTCGCAGGGGCCGCAATGTTTGATATCGGTGAGTGGCGAACGATTAAATTCGACGTGTTCCAATAGCGTGACCAGTCGTTCATCCATATCCAGAAAAGACATATGGCAGCCAAAACAACCGGCTAATGAAGTGGTGGCAATGCTGATTTTGGCGTCAGTCATGGTGATTGCCTTGTTTTTCAGGAATTGCTTCGTTTAGACCGACATCACGGATGGTCTGCTGGTCATAAATCCGCTGCCCAATGGGCACATCATAACCCTGTTCCTTGATCAGGATAGCACCAACCGGGCAGATGTGGGCTGCCAGGTCGTCCGTTTGTATATTGCTGTCCCCCAGTTTGCCGCTGGGTGAATTAACGATGAGATGGGCGTTTGTACTGCGCCCGGCAATGGCAAATACATTTTTTCCATCCACTTCGCGACTGGCACGCACACACAGATCACACAGGATGCAGCGGCTTCGATCCAGCAGAATCGTTGCATGCGAGGCATCCATTTCGCGGCGGGGGTAGAACTGCGGGAAATGATTATCCAGCATACCCAGATAATAGGCCATCGCCTGCAGCTTGCAATTACCCGTTTTTTCGCAGGACGGACAGATATGATCGCCTTCAATGAACAGCATTTGTGTCACGGTTTTACGTGCGGCATTGAGTGTTTCCGTGTTGTTACGGATCTGCTGTCCGGCGACGGCAGCCGTGGTACAGGCGGTGACATTTTTGTTGCCGATATCCACCATGCAAAGTTTGCAATTGCCATGGGGCGTCAGTCCGGGGTAATGGCAAAGATGGGGAATATAGACCTTGGCCGCGAGGGCTGCGTCCATAATGGTCTGCCCCACTTTGAAGGGGATTTCCTGTCCATCGACATGGATTGTTGGATTTGTCTTTTGCATCCTCAGTTATCCAGGTGAGCGTCGGCATCATCACGCTGGGTAATCTGGCGCGCGGCTTCAAGCGCCGCATCCAGATCAAACTGGGGGGTAAAGTCAGCCTGCGTCAGACGCTGCGTAACTGCTGCCGGGAAATGGGCCAGGCCCTGCAGGAGATGATTTGCGGCGGTCTGCCCCAGGCCGCAATGCGAGCGGTGATTAACCAGTAAACCCAGGCGCGTGATTTCATCCACATCAGCGGGCGTTGCGTTACCCTCGATGATCTTATCCAGGCCGTTCTTCAGCAGTTGGGTGCCGACGCGGCAAGGAGTGCAGAAACCACAACTTTCATGCGCAAAGAAACGGGCAAAATTGCGGTTAACTGTCAGCAGGTCGCGTTGCTGGCCAAATATCAGGAAGGAACCGCCGGTCGACAGATCTTCAAAACCCAACGCGCGGTTGAATGCGTCTTTGCCAAGCAACGTGCCCGATGGCCCGCCCACTTGCACCGCCTGAACCTGATCGGCGCCGCAATCATCCAGTACCTGTTGCACGCAAACACCAAAGGGATATTCATAGATGCCCGGCGATTGACAGTCACCGCTGATACTCAGGATCTTGCTGCCGGTCGAGGCTGCCGTACCCACCGCAGCGAACCAGGCGCTGCCCCGACAGGCAATGTGTGCCGCCGCGATAAATGTTTCGACATTATTGACCACGGTGGGTTGACCGAGATAGCCCTGGGTCACCGGAAAGGGCGGGCGCACGCGCGGGATACCTGGCTTGCCTTCCAGTGATTCAATCAGGGCGGATTCTTCACCACAGATATAAGCGCCCGCGCCGACTACCAGCTCAATATCAAAATTAAATTCGCGCTGACCCAGGATGCAGGCTCCCAATAATCCCGATTGACGACGTTGCGCCAGGACGGCTTGCAGGTGGGGCAATAGATAACGATATTCGCCGCGCAGATAGACAAACCCCTTTTCGGCGCCGATGACAAAGGCGCACAGGGTCATGCCTTCAACCATCGTGTCGGCATGGTGCTGGAGTAATACGCGGTCTTTGAAAGTGCCCGGTTCCCCTTCATCAGCATTGCAGATGACATAATGCGCGGCGCCGGGCGCAGCCAGGCAGGATTGCCACTTCGTGCCGGTATTGAATCCAGCGCCGCCCCGTCCGCGCAGGCCCGATTGCTGAATTCTGGCCAGCGTCTCAGTCACGCCGCAGAGCAACGCGGCACGTAACCCAGCACCGGCATCCCAACGGTGCTGCAGTAACAAGCCCGGTTTAGGGATCCTGTTCTGGATACAGAACCATTCGTCAGGCCAGTGGGCCAGCGGGGTTTCTGTTGTGATCAATTGGGCCATCTGTTCCACCCGGTCGAGATCCCGCGCCACAAGCGGCACGCTATTCACCAGCAACGCGGCACCCTGGTCACACAAGCCGATGCAGGAGGTTTCACCGAGACTGACCAATCCATCCGCGCGCGTCTTGCCCGGATTAACCCCCATTCGCTGACTGAGTGCCAGCAACAGATTCGTGTCACCCGCCAGGTAACCGCAACTGGTGCAATTACTCAATAGCAAATGGTAGCGGCCACAGGGTTCGCGGGAAAAGAAAGCATAAAACTCGACCACGGCGGCGACTTGACTGACGGGTAAATCCAGTGAGGCGGCCACCTGGTTGATGGATTCAGCTGAAATGTGCCGGTATTGCTGTTGCAGCGCATAGAGAATATGCAATAAGTGAGGCGATGCTGAATTTGTAGGGGCCTGAATGCAGGGATTCATAGTGCCTGTGAGTATAGCGGGATTTTGATCAGGGCAACAGTGCGGGGACAATTCTGTCGCCACTGGAATTCATGCAACGGCTGGCCGCGCTGGTTCCCCGGCCAAGGCTCAACCTTATTCGTTTTGCGAGTTTTCGCTTCGCAAAATACCTGCTAACCCCTTTTCATGGTGTACTCGCGCCAAACGCGAAGCTTCGTTCTGAGATTATTCCTGGTAGCAAGAAAAATAAAAATAACCCATCCGATATGGGTGACGATGCGCCACCTTCCTCGGTGCGTATCAGCTGGGCACGTTTGCTCAAGCGGGTGTTCGATATTGACATTGAGCACTGCCCGCATTGCGGTGGAACCCTGAAAATCATCGCCGCCATCCTGGAAAGAGCGGCAATTACTAAAATTCTTGACCATCTCGGCTTGCCTGCTCGGGCACCGCCACGATCACCTGCGCAGGTCTTTGATCCTTTCGTGTCTGTCTGAACCAGGCCAATCTTTTCAGCGTATTTCCTGAATGCGCTGACATCTCCCCTTGCGCATCTTTGGTGTGAAGGGAAAAAAATGGGCCAGAACCAACACTTTTTGCTGCTGGATTTTAGATTATATGTATATATTCTTAGACGAAAGCGGAAATTTTACAAAGCATAATCATGAAGAATATTTTGTGATAGGGTCTTTTACAGTCGATGACCCAATGAGGACAGCAAAAGATTTTCGACTATTTTTCAAGAAACAGTACCCAAAGAAGATGAGATCACGGGAAAATTCACAGTGAAATTGATGAAGAACCACCAAAAGAAGGCGCCCCCGACATCCCCGAATTCCCGAAAACCGAGCCTGCCGGACGGGCGGCGAAGAACTCGCCCCGCCTTGCTGTTTTTGATTTGGTTTTTTGTGGGCGGGGCTCAAACACCTTCGCCGCTGATCCGCCCGGCAGGCTCGATTTCCGGCGGGACTGTAAGGGGAGGAAAGTCAAAACCAGGTCTGCGATAAGACAAGCTCTGGATGCTTGTGTTGTGACTCCCTGCCAAAACTTACGGCGCCGTATGCTGTTCAATGACTAGTTGAGTCGCAACAATGATTCCCTTTGCAACAATATCTCTAAACTCCTGATAGCTCATCCTGACCCGCAATATTTGGTCGGAATGCCTGCCTGTAAGAACAGAGGGGCATTCAGAGCTCGCGAAATCAAAGCCCCAATAAGTACCCTCATGTACGACGTCACATCTGACGTCGTACAGAACTGAAATCAGATCGTCGAGGCTCGCCTTTTGGCCGATTTTCTCAATGCCGCCGCAAATAGCCGATTTATCTTCTGGCATACAAAAGTCATTGAAGAATCTTCTAACGTGAAATTTCGAGTTCCCCTCCCCATCGTAATTAGCATAAAGCTTGGAAATATTTTCGCTAGCGATCAGAAGAAAAAGGAGTTTGAGAGGCTCTCGTCCTGGGGCCACCGAATCCATTGCGTCTGCAATGGTTAGTAGGCGTTGTCCCTGATGCATCATAACCTTCGCTCGATGTCGATGATCATCGGATTCCAGTTGTTCGCACCCACCAACGAAGCATTTCAATGCTTCCTCATCCGGGAAGTAGGCACGATAAAAATCTAGCCAAGCTTCCATATTTTTCGTTATTTATCGCAGGCTCTTTTTTTGAAAACAAAACCACTATTTTCATAGGTTGATGAAAACCGACAAATTTCGCCAGTTTGCTTGTCTAATCTAAAAACTTCACCGCGATCACCCGATGAATCGATTTCATATCGACCAGTGTCAATACATCCAGATAGACCAACTGCAATCAGAACAACTAAAGATGGCGCGACAACTTTCATTTGGCCTCGTCCCTTATGTTTTCGAGAGGGGGCTTGTCTTGATAGCCCACTTGAAATATAGGTTCAACTCCCTCTAATTCTTGCAAGAGGTATAGGAAAAATAAACCACCTTTTCCCTATGGACTGAATGTACTGAAAGCTGGCTCAATTGTCAAACACAGTGATAATCGATCAAAGAAAGACGCCCAGGGGTAAAGGTCAGCCCAGTGATAAAGAGGGTTGCAAGGAGTGAGCACGGGATCAGGATGGCTCGAAAGGGTCAAAGATTTGCGTAGGCGCTCTAGGCGGCGCTCGGGAGGACAAGCCAAGATGATCAAGAATTTTAGTGATTGCGGCTTTCTCCAAGATGGCGGCGATGATTTTCAGGGCTCCGCCACAGTGCGGACAGTGGTCGATGTCGATATCGAACACCCGCTTTAACAAACGCGCCCAACTGATGCGTACAGAAGTTGGTAAAGCACGGGGTCAGGCCTTACATTTGACACTTTCTTTCCTTCTTTCCTTCTTTCCTTCCTTCATCTTCACTCCACCCCGCGAACAACGGGTTCAGGTGTTCGCAGTAACGGTAGGTGTCAACATACATTTCGCCTGAGTACATCATTTAAGCAACCTTTTTCATTGCAATCTCCGATGGTTGCTCATCACCGGGATTAAGCCTGACTGTTGACTCGTGTACCCAGTTTCGGTTTCACCTGACCAACGTT
>JAUXRH010000125.1 GCA_030682075.1 Nitrosomonas sp. | reverse complement strand
GGAACGGAAACCGATGCCGCCGCACCGATCAGAGAGATATTTCCATAACAAGCAGGATCATGGCAGCCCCACCAGGCTTGTCCAACAAACGGTTCAGATTGTGGCTCGCTTCGCGAACACAATCTAACCTTACTCGTTAGGCATAGCACGCCTCATAAACAATAAGCACCGCCCAGACCGAGGAAACCAAAACCGGCATCATGAAATCAAGCTTCTTTCTGGTCGGTCTCCAGTTGGTTTCAATTCCAAACAGATTATTTGTTGTCTTCCGTAATTCGTGGTCATGCACATACTGTTTCTCTGAGCAGAGCTTTGTGCGCTCGGCTTCAGGCAGCCTGGCACCAAACTTGTAATAATCAACAATTCGATGTCTTGCTCTGACTACGGGAAACCAAATGGCCCAAATCATCAAGAGACTAATTGCGGCAATAGCATAGAGCACTATGTGATTTTTGCCTGACACTATCGCACCAACCGCTAGAAGAAATGACTGCGATGAAATAAAAATGGAGCGATAGGACTGAAGAAGAGTCTCGTTGATACTCCACTTTTCCATATCTGCCACCTGCGTCTCCTTCGGAATGCCTAACGTAATATATACGACATTATCTGTCCAATAATACTTATAAGATGTCGTATAATCATAATTAAATTAATTATCTCGTTGTTAAAACTTATTAAATACTATGGCAATCAGACAACCCACGAAAACAAATACGACATCGCCGCCCGCTAAAAAATTACTGGACCAAGTGCGTGACAAGATTCGCTTCAAACACGATAGCCTCAGTACAGAAAATACCTATATTTCATGGATCAAGCAATATATTATTTTTAATGGCAAGCGCCACCCAACAGAAATCGGCGCTGTTGAAGTAGCACGCCAGCAAGGGGTATTCTTTTTTCGTAGAGTCCCCTATTTTGTAAAATAGGGTCATACAACAGAGAACAAGGTTGGAAAATTGCCAGTGCCTGGGAGCCTGTCGTGATCGTAGCGAGCAAAGTGGGGAAGCGTGGACAGATTGACCTGATTGTCTCGCGTCAACTAACTTGTCCACATTGACGACAATTAAGATGTCCGGTTGAATGATAGTGATTTATTTTTTCAGTTGTTGTTTTTTCCGATAACTCTCTCCTTCGATTTCTATAATGTGAGCATGATGAATAATG
>JAUXRH010000124.1 GCA_030682075.1 Nitrosomonas sp. | reverse complement strand
CATTATTCATCATGCTCACATTATAGAAATCGAAGGAGAGAGTTATCGGAAAAAACAACAACTGAAAAAATAAATCACTATCATTCAACCGGACATCTTAATTGTCGTCAATGTGGACAAGTTAGTTGACGCGAGACAATCCAGATTTGTCAGCGCGATAAAGAAACACCCCCACAGGCGTGGGGAAGACCAGCAAATATAGTTCGGACAACGTTGCGAATCGGAAACACCCCCACAGGCGTGGGGAAGACAGACAACATGACAATCGAATGACTGATCTGAAAGAAACACCCCCACAGGCGTGGGGAAGACTAGTCTGTGTTTCTTCGTCTATCTCTTAAATAAGAAACACCCCCACAGGCGTGGGGAAGACCCACCGGTTTTCTGGGTCTTGCTTGACAACGAAGAAACACCCCCACAGGCGTGGGGAAGACGCATTGGTAGATGCGGTGCATGATGGTGTCAGGGAAACACCCCCACAGGCGTGGGGAAGACGTACCGCAAGTCTTGAGGATCCCCCGCACCGAAGAACCACCCCCACAGGCGTGGGGAAGACGATCAGCGAGGACGCAATCGGGGCAATTATGGGGAAACACCCCCACAGGCGTGGGGAAGACACCGCGTGTAAAAATCGCGACATTTACAAGATAGAAACACCCCCACAGGCGTGGGGAAGACCTTGCGCTGTATACTCTTCAAATGCTTCATCTAGAAACACCCCCACAGGCGTGGGGAAGACAGAACCACTTTACAAGCTCGACTGGCTTCTGTGGAAACACCCCCACAGGCGTGGGGAAGACGCACTCACTGGAATGGATTCAACCTGCAGCGCAGAAACACCCCCACAGGCGTGGGGAAGACGGAAATATGGTAGTGACGGGCGACAAGCGGTTAGAAACACCCCCACAGGCGTGGGGAAGACACGCCGACGTTTGATCCGACGACTGCACCCGCAGAAACACCCCCACAGGCGTGGGGAAGACCATGTACTTTTCGCGACGCCAGACAACTCGGAAGAAACACCCCCACAGGCGTGGGGAAGACTGTCAGCTATGATCATTGGCGAGGCTGGAATCAGAAACACCCCCACAGGCGTGGGGAAGACTCACTTTCTTTCTGTGATCTCTATCCGCTATTCGAAACACCCCCACAGGCGTGGGGAAGACCCGCAACAGCCATATTAATCATGTCGTCATGCAGAAACACCCCCACAGGCGTGGGGAAGACAACAGCATATCCCATTAATCGGCGGACTGCTGAGAAACACCCCCACAGGCGTGGGGAAGACTAAGGTCTTTCCCGCCAGACTGAACCCGATTTGGAAACACCCCCACAGGCGTGGGGAAGACCGTGCTAGCCTGCGACGGTGCTGACTCCATCTGGAAACACCCCCACAGGCGTGGGGAAGACGAGCCGACTCCCCAGTTACAAGTCACCCCGGTAGAAACACCCCCACAGGCGTGGGGAAGACTTCATCATGTGCGAACATACTTCATTTACAATAGAAACACCCCCACAGGCGTGGGGAAGACCAACAACCAGCGCTGAGGTTGTCCAGCAGAATGGAAACACCCCCACAGGCGTGGGGAAGACTGTAAATATTTGTAGTGCGTTTTGTTTTGGTAAGAAACACCCCCACAGGCGTGGGGAAGACGCAGTGCTTCCAGCTCCTTTAAGTCGTCCTCGAGAAACACCCCCACAGGCGTGGGGAAGACTTACTTTTTTTAACCCTCCCGGATTTTATCTGAGAAACACCCCCACAGGCGTGGGGAAGACTGCGCTGATATACACATACCAGGCAACCCAGCAGAAACACCCCCACAGGCGTGGGGAAGACATCAGGTGATCGTGATGAGTAAAACGCAGATAAGAAACACCCCCACAGGCGTGGGGAAGACTTGAGGCGCAAAAAGAAGATAAAGCAAATGAAGGAAACACCCCCACAGGCGTGGGGAAGACTTGGAAGGTAAGATCAAACATGTGTCGATCAAAGAAACACCCCCACAGGCGTGGGGAAGACCATACAGCCGGGCTGGTAAGCATAGAGACTATAGAAACACCCCCACAGGCGTGGGGAAGACAACCAACAAGGCCATCACTTGATGTAATCAAAAGAAACACCCCCACAGGCGTGGGGAAGACTTTGCAGCTTCCCATCCCAGACTATCATGCACAGAAACACCCCCACAGGCGTGGGGAAGACAGAAGAGACAGGAGATTAAAATGAGTACAAAAAGAAACACCCCCACAGGCGTGGGGAAGACTCGCGCACAGCCGCCATCAGCAATATGTACTAAGAAACACC
>JAUXRH010000123.1 GCA_030682075.1 Nitrosomonas sp. | reverse complement strand
CATTATTCATCATGCTCACATTATAGAAATCGAAGGAGAGAGTTATCGGAAAAAACAACAACTGAAAAAATAAATCACTATCATTCAACCGGACATCTTAATTGTCGTCAATGTGGACAAGTTAGTTGACGCGAGACACTTAAGTCCGACAGACTCCTGGCGCCCTGTGCGATCGTGATTAAGAATTTCCGAATGCGTTTTATCACGTGACGTCGAGTGGAGGTTGTGGGGGAAGATGTTTTTGAAGATAATGGTGACCGAGAGGGATTTCTGGAAATCCTGAGTGCTGTTTGACACCGCACGACCAGCCTCGTTTAATAGTTCGCTTGGGTGCTCTCCACCTGCATGGGGATTAACTACGGACCTTTCTGAGTATATGCATTGCAGCCATTACTCTGGTTGTAATTTTGATGATAAACTTTAAGTGAAGGGCATCTCTAAAAATCCAGATTTGCGAGCAGCCGCTTTGCGGCTTGCCTGCTTACCCCGTTTCGTCACAACACTTTGTTACTCGCAAAAAATGTTTCCTTACATATCAAACATATGCTGCGTCACCATTTTTACTCGTGCCTCGTTTTGTTTAGAACTTTGAGTTTTTAGAAGCGCCCTGAATTAGAAATGGAAATAACCTGTTATCGAGACAGCGAGATCGGTCGTGAAGCGCGCCACCTGTCAGCCAGTACCTATAATCTTGCAATTACGCTGTTAGCGCGCTGCAAAGCGCCACACTTATTTGTTCCGATCCGAAGTATGCAGTATCTGGCTATCCTGAATGTGGATGAATTTGTATTTATTGATGGAGAGCGTAAATGCTGGATTGATATTGCATGGCAGCATTTTCAACCGCAAGTACGTACTTCTCTGGATCAGCCAGTAGGTTATGATGCCGTTTATTACCGCGAAAATCAGGCGCAGATTATGACCCGCTTACACAGCGAATTTCCTGGGGCACTCCGCGCTTTGGAAAAGAAGGAGAAGCTTGAAAGTCCAGGGCGGGTAATTATGTTTCCTGCATCAAATAAATCCTGATCAATGGGTGTAAGTTGATTACGCCTTATTTTTTACCACAGAGGCTACACAGAGATTACAGAGAAATACTGCAATGGTTCTATTCTCTGTGGATGCATTAAATTTAATTAAAATTTGTCGCAAAAGCTAATCATCTTCTTTTAACTCAGGGTTCCAGCCTTCGCGTTTGGCGATCGCAATGGCTTGTTCATAGATTTGGGTATGGCGTTGTTGCAATGCTTCAGGCAAGCGGCTCGGCAGGTGTGCGTAGGGTTCCCAGGCTACATATACTTTCTCATACAGATTCTGCATTTGTGAGCTGCTCCAGCCACTGCATTTCTCAGTTTCAGGCAGAATATCGAATACCCAAGCGTCGCGCACTATGCGTCCAAGGTGGGATAACCCATTGTTTTCATCCTGATCTACACCCACATAGAATTGTTCTGTCATTACTTTGGTCTCATAAAAAGTGCGGATAATCTTTCTGGTCATCGCTTCGAATAAACATCAGAAGATTGCGAAAAACAGGTCCGGTCTGGCTTAATCGCTTAAAGAACGTTTACTGTTTTCATGCGTTGAAGATGTCGCTTGTGGATCAAAGCGCCGTAATACATGGTTCATCATGCCCTTGGTGAGTTCTTCTTCACTAAAGAATACCGTGCCAATTTTATCTTTCTGCAGCAGTTCCGATTCTTCTTCGCTGCGGGTGCATAACACGACTTCGATATTCGGGTTCAGTGTGCGTGCGGTTTCAACCATCTGACGCACGTTGAGCGGATCGGGAACTGCGATTACCAGCATCGCAGCATCGGCAATATGGGCTTGAATCAGTACTGAGGGATCGGCTGCATTTCCTGATACCGCAGCCACTCCCTGATTGCGAAGATCCTGCACCTGTTCACGGTTTTGCTCGGCGACAACATAGGGGATGTCCTTGTCATGTAAGGCATTGGCAATACGCCGTCCAACACGGCCATAACCAACGAGCACCACCTGGCCTTGAAGATATTTACGTTCTGTACTCATAGGTAGTTCGGCATAGGGATCATCACGACTTTCGAAACGGCGTGCCAATGCGGAACGTCTGAGTACCCAAGTGCTAACTGGCGCGATGACAGCAAACGCAATGGGATTAAACGCGATTGAGATTAAAGCACCGGCAAGTATCAAACTTAGCCCCTCGGTCGGCATCAAACCGAGAGATAAGCCTAGTCCGGCCAAAATGAAAGAGAATTCACCGATCTGCCCCAAACTTGCGGCTACTGTCAGTGCAGTATTAAGTGGATAGCGGAAAGCAAGTACCAGCAACATTGCTGCGATTGACTTGCCGACAATGATAATGGCGACGACACTCAAGACACGCACCGGTTCTTCAATCAACACATTCGGGTCAAACATCATCCCAATAGAAACAAAAAACAGTACCGCAAACGCATCGCGGAGTGGCAGGGACTCTTCGGCTGCACGATGGCTGAATTTTGATTCGCGCATCACCATTCCCGCAAAAAAAGCACCCAGTGCAAAAGAAACATGGAATAGTTCGGCCGCCCCATAGGCAATGCTGATCGCGAATGTAACGACGGCCAAAGTAAATAATTCACGCGATCCAGTGCGCGTCACCTGCCACAATAGCCAGGGTAATACGCGGCGGCCAACGATCAACATCAATGCAATAAAAGCGGAAACCTGGAGTAGTGTCAGCCCGATGGTTTGCCACAGTGGCGGTGCGTCGGCAACCGGTTCGGTCGATCCATTCAGTAACCCCGCAAAAGAGGGCAGCAGTACCAGAATGAGTACTGTTGCAAGATCTTCCACAATCAGCCAGCCGACAGCGATGCGCCCATTCATCGTTTCCAGAAAGCCTCGAACTTCAAGTGCTTTGAGCAATACAACCGTACTGGCACAGGATAACGATAGGCCAAAAACCAATCCAGCGCCAAAGCTCCAGCCCCACCATGAGGCCAAGGCCATGCCCAATGCCGTCGCAACGGCCATTTGTACTATCGCGCCCGGCAGGGCGATCCGTTTGACTGCAAGCAGGTCATTCAGGGAGAAATGCAGCCCAACGCCAAACATCAACAGCATGATGCCGATCTCTGATAACTGGAAGGCAATCCCTGCATCTGCAACAAAACCGGGTGTTTCTGGGCCAAGTACAATCCCGGCCAGCAGATAGCCGACCAGTGCTGGAATTTTGAGCCGTTCGGCAATAAAGCCAAATATCAGTGCAAGACCAAAGCTGGCTGCAATTGTGGTGATCAGGGTAACGTTATGATCCATTATATTTTCATCTGTACTATCGCGACGAGTGGGAGTATTTGCTTGGTTGTTTAGTTCGCGCTATTTTCGGACGGGACTCCTCGTATTGCGAAACAGACGGACATGCCGTTCAGGTAGCGGCATATTGGTAATTTGCCTGTCGGCCTATGTCTGGACATAGGCCGACAATTGTTGCGGGGCAATGTTAAATTACAAATAATGTATGAGTTGCATATGGGCACCTCTTTCAAGAAATAATTATAAGTTACTGATTATAAGAAATATAAAAAAGAAAAAAAGATATATTTTACAACTTCATCATGTTTCTTCCTGACGCCTTGCGGTCGAAGGCCGATTACTACGCTAAAATTTTTTCTCGCGCCTTGTCTTGCCTGGAAACTTGAATTTTTAGAGATGCCCATATTTTGTTATACACAAACTACCCGTGGCGTTTCGAGATGATCGTAATAAATGTAGCTGGAATTATAAAAAGATTAACTATCTAGGAGTCTGTCGGATAGGCATTGCTTCGATCGATCGGGTGGATTATTACTGGCATATTGAATGATAAATAGTGATTAAAGTGGTTTTTTAATTTCATTGAATAGCCTTTTACATGAGTCCGGTGGGACTTCTATGG
>JAUXRH010000111.1 GCA_030682075.1 Nitrosomonas sp. | reverse complement strand
CTATGGTGTTTATAGCACGCCGCTTTTTAATTTTTGCTGCGTTACAGTTCGTTGTAATAACACGTTATTACGCCTCATTGTGCCTTGCCAAAAATAAAAATCAGCGCACTTTAAACTCCATTCAACTGAGGTTTTTAGGTTGAAGAAAGCACCGGTACAATGTGCTCAGTTACGTTGACGCTTAATCCGTTGGGTGTTATATTTTTTTCCATAAGCGGGATGGGCCGTCGTTCTTTAGCAATTTTATATTTATCATCAATTAAATAATTACTTCAAGGAGAAATAGAATGGCTTCAACAAATCAGATTTTCATTAGTTTCGCATTAAAGGATGCTGATCTGCGCGATGTGCTGGTTGAACAGATAGGCAAGGAAAATGCAGAATTAATCTGTGTTGATATGCCGATGAAAAAATCGTGGGAGAGTGCCTGGAAAGCAGAAACGCTGGAAAAGGTCAGAGGTTGTGATGGCGTGATCGGTATTATTTCTGAAAACATTGCCAGAGCCGATGGTCAATTATGGGAGTTGCGTTGCGCTTATGACTCTGGATTGCCCGTACTGTTAATCAGCGAAAAAGAGGTCGAAGTTTCTGCGAAGCTACTCCCGGATCTGATCAAAGATAAAGATATTGCGGTGTGGGAAGGGCCTGTTATTTCAATGTTTCTGAACAAGGTGAAGTAGTCTCGGGAAATAGAAAACCATGGTTTAGAATCAAGGGCACCTTAAGGTAGCGCAACAGGTATGGGAACAGTTGTTATCAGGAAATCGTCGATTCCTTAAGCACCTGTTCCTTACTTGTTTCTGCTCTGCCATTTTCATCCTCTCGCTTTCTTAATATTCGCCAATGCCGCCAGAATCGTTTGTTGCGGCGCGCCAATATTCAACCGCATAAATCCGCTACCCTCCTGGCCGAACAGTATGCCAGGGCTCATTCCAACACCTGCTTCCTGGATGAAGAATTGTTTGAGTTGCGCATCATTCATTTCCAGCGCCCGGCAATCCAGCCATAACAGGTAAGTGCCTTCCGCTTTTATCAGCTTGATTTCCGGGAGGTGACTGGACAGATATGCTGCGACGCAATCCCGCGTATCGCGCAAGTAAATTAATAATTGATCCAGCCAGGCGTCACCTTCCCGATAAGCGGTTTCAAAGGCGGCGATGCTGAACGGGTTGGAGGCGCTCACATGCAGGGAGTTAAAGACCTGCGTGATGGTCTTACGGACTGTTTCATCGGGGATGATCAGCGTGGAAAGATTGAGGCCCGGAATATTAAAAGTTTTACTGGGTGTCATCGCCGTTATGATAGGCGCTGAATTTTCAGTCAGTGACGCGAGGGGTTGGTGTTTATTTTCGGGATAAATTAAATCGGCATGGATTTCATCAGAAAATATAATCAGGTCATATTGTGCGGCAATTTTCAGCAGGCGTTCCAGCTCATGTTGGCGCCAGACCCGACCGACCGGGTTATGTGGCGAGCAGAGCAGTAACAGATGAGCCTCTTTCGCGCATTGTTCCAAGTGGTCAAAATCAATCGTGTAGTTGCCATTCTCAAGCCGCAGCGGGTTTTGTACCAGCTTTCTGCCGGTTTGAGTGGCAACTGAGAAAAAGGGGAAATATACCGGGGGCTGGATGATAACCGCATCGCTGGGCTGGGTAAAAGCCATGACGGCCGCATTTAATGAAGGCACCACGCCCGGACACATCACAATCCATTCGCGCGCGACGGTCCAGTCGTGGCGCAGTTGCAACCAGTTGATGACCGATTCATATAAGCTGTCCGGGTAGAGCGTGTAACCATAAATAGGATGCCTGGCACGTTCAATCAGTGCCTGGGTTACCGCAGGCGGCGTGGCAAAGTCCATATCAGCCACCCATAACGGAATAACATCCGCCTTGCCAAACATAGCCTGGCGTCCGTCATACTTAAGGCTATGGGTTCCTTGGCGACTGATGACGCGGTCAAAGTCAAAGCCATTGCTCAAGAAATTTTCTCCCAGAGGGTGGCCTCAGCCAGGGTGTGCTGAAATTTACGCCTGGTCTCGCGAATAACAAAAGGCACCGCTTGCGGCCCTTGAATCAGCCTAAAGTGACTTCCCAGGATTTCTTTTAAACCATCCAGGGTGGTAAAGTTTTCACCATCCCGTTTGAAGCCACCGATCCAGGCTTCTTTTTTGGTATGTTCTGTCAGCCAGGTATAAGGCGAGGTGATCATCAACAAGCCGCCGGTATTCATTCGAGTATGGACGGTCTTGAGAAATTTTGCCGGATCGTACAGGCGATCAATCAAATTCGCAGCAAGAATCAGATCATAGCCGCTATGCAGTGGTTTCAAATTGCAGGCATCGCCCTGGAAGAATTCAACTTTATGTTTTACCTGATCAAGGCCAAGGCCGGTCAAGGTACGCTCCTTGTAGGAAACCAGCTCGCCTTCATCCGTCAGGGTATAGCGCAGCACGCCCTGTTGTATCAGTTGCACGCCCTGGCCAATGAAGCGTGCGGAAAAATCAATGCCGGTGACATGATCGAAATGACGCGCCAGTTCCAAGGTGGAACGCCCTGAGGCGCAACCCAGATCCAGTGCTTTATGTGCCGGTCGGTCACCCATCGCGGCAATCGCCAGATGAGCCAGGGTAACCGGGAAGTTGGGCACATCAAAATAGGTGTCGCCATAATGAAACTCAGCATATTCCGACAGTAATTTATCTGTTTCGTAGCTTGAGTTTTCCTGCGTAGCCGGTGTGTCGCTCACCACGTAGCGAAATCCGGCATGCTGGAAAAAATGGCGGCGAAACGCATAGCGGGCACTTTTCAGTGATTCGTTGCCACATGAAATCCAGGAACCGCCTTTGATGAGATTATGCTGATTGTCAAAAGTCGGTGTGGTGAAATCATCGTAATGAGGATGAACGTCAAATCCTTCAAAGGGGTAGGTCGGTGTTTCAGTCCATTGCCAGACGTTACCGACAATATCAAAGAATTCACCCTGAGGAAATTCAGTTACCGGGCAGCTGGAGGCATAGTAATCGAGATGGAGATTGCCTGTGGCCACCTCGTTATGCGGCACTTCGGATAAATTGGCGACATCATAAAGTCGGTACCATTCGTCTTCCGTCGGGAGTCTGACGGGCTGCTGGCTGGAGGCTGTTTTCCAGTTACAAAATGCCTTGGCTTCATGATAATTGACTTCTACCGGCCAATCCCAGGGCATGGACACTTCTTCCGTCATTAATCGTAGCCGCCATTGTGTGTCCTGTTTGACCCAGAAGGCAGGGTGCTGCGCACGTACGTGATGTTGCCAGGCACGGCCCTCATCTCCCCAGTAGGATTCCGTTGCATAGCCATTGGCTTCAACAAAAGCTAAAAATTCCTGGTTGCTGACGAGATAACGACTGGCCTGAAAAGCAGGGACTTCTGCCAGATGGTCGCCATATTCATTGTCCCAGCCATAATGGATTTGATTCGCTTTGTTCTCGCCCATCTGTACACTGCCCGCAGGTACTTTAACCAGTCCATTTTGAGGGGCGGAGCCGGATGTCTGGCAAGGTTCCCAGTCATCATGTGGTTTGACATACTGAAGTGCATGTTGACGAATGAGTACCGAGGAGGTTTCCAGATGAATGAGCTCATGCTCAATTCCCATCAGGATCGTCCACCAGGGGCTATCCCAGGTAATGGGCAAGGTCAGTGGCAAATCACTGATCAGCTGATCCACTATGGCGCGTACCCTGTTACGGTAAGCGCGGACGGCCTCGACGGTTGGCCAGTCATAGTGGGTTGTATCCAGGTCATCCCAGCTCATTTCATCAACGCCAACCGCGAAGGTGGACTCCATCCTGGGGTTAATGCGCGCCGTAATCAAGCCGGCAAGAATAAGTTTATTGACAAAGAAAGTTGAGGTATGACCCAGATAAAAAATCAGGGGGTGGCGTAATGAAATGGGTTTTTTATAATAAGCCTCATCATTACTCAGTGTTTCAAAAAGCAGCTCATAACAATCAAGCGTCGTATGGAGATAAGTACGTATTTCCTCGCGTTTGGCATTGACATCATTGCCGGTGAGTAAAGGGGTTCTTTTGCAGCGTAATTGTGACATAAGGTTTATTTTTCATTGTTGAATATTGATTTGTCGAACATTATACCGTCTCATGCCGGGGATATCACTGTCAATGTCCATACGCTGTGAATAGGGCGCTGAGAGATAGTCGGAACAGGTGGTGTGAGCCAATCGTGACCTGTTTGTCTGGATTGGATTAATTCTGAATGGAATTCTTCATGGAAAAACAGCTGTAGTCTGGTGTAAGGAATTATAAAACCAACTAAATTAAGGGCATCTCTAAAAATCCAGATTTGCGAGCAGCCGCTTTGCGGCTTGCCTGCTTACCCCGTTTCGTCACCATACTTCGTTGCTCACAAAAAATATTTCCTTACCTATCAACCATATGCTGCGTCAATATTTTTTGCTCGCGCCTGGTTTTGTTTAGAACTCTGAATTTTTAGAGGTGCCCTGAAAAAACATCTGAATCGTCAGCTATTTTGTTTGAAATTGGAAAAGCTTTCGGAGGTCATGTTCCCAACATTTTCAAAGCCTATGCTGCACATCCTTCATTGCTGGCAGCCAATTGGCAGAAATTCAAGGCGGTGATGCTGCAAGGCAAATTGCGGCGCAAAGTGAAAGAAGCAATCGCGTCGGTAATTTCGTATGATAATCAGTGTAATTACTGTGTCGCGGCTCACAGTGCGGCCCTGCGTAGTCTAAAAATGAGTGAACCGGAAATTGCCGCACTATTTGAAAACATATTACCCGATGATTTTACGGAGAAAGAAGCGGCATTGATAAAATTCGCCCGCAAAGCGAACCAGAATTGGCACCGCATTGGCGGCGCCGATCTCAAGGTATTGGTTGATCTTGGGGTTGAAGAAGCTGAAATGCTGGAAGCAATTGGAACCATGGAACTTTTTATCGCATTTAACCGGTTTGCGGATGTAATGGGCGTTGAAACGGATTTTTAAGGCTTGTTCCAGAGAGTTTGAATCATAAAAGGCATTTTGTATATGTTGAGGTTATTGTGCTGTATGTTAGCATGTTTACCCATTGCGGCATGGGCTGAAGGACAGCGTATTGACGTCGCCCGTTTCTCGCAAGGGGATTTGAAAGGGTGGCAAACGAAAGTTTTTTCCGGGAAAACATTCTATGAGCTGAGAAAAGAAGGCGATCGAACTGTTTTGCACGCTGACAGCCATGCCGCCGCCTCAGGCCTTTACCGTGAAACCAGTATTGATCTTGGTAAAACACCTATCTTGAACTGGACATGGAAAGTTGACAACATATTGACCGGGAATGATGAGCGTACCAAGGCGGGCGACGATTACCCTGCCAGAGTCTATGTGGTTTTTTCAGGCGGCGCTATGTTTTGGCGCACGCGTGCAATCAATTATGTTTGGTCGAATAAGCAGCCGGCCGGCAGTAACTGGTTCAATGCTTTCACGAGTAACGCGGGAATGATTGCCGTGGAATCCGGGAATGATCATACAGGCCGATGGATGAATGAAAGCCGTGATGTGCTTGCCGATTACCGGCGATTATTCGGCGAGGAACCGAGGCAGGTTGATGCCGTGGCGATTATGACCGACACGGATAATACGGGTGCAGCGGCGACAGCCTGGTATGGCGATATCTGGTTTACTGCGAAATGAACAGACATTGATGTCATTGACTAACAACAGACTGGTGGCAAAAACCGGCATGCCAAAAATTTTTCGATTTCTGTTAGCCAATCTGTTTTTTCTTGTTATCGGGATTGGTTGTTTCTCACAAGCACAAGCGCAAACAAAAGCCGCTTCCCAGCGTTTGGTTTTGACCGGTTCAAGCACCCTGGCGCCATTGGCCGGTGAAATCGCGCGGCGCTTTGAATCGTTGCATCCGGGCGTGCGCATCGATGTGCAGACCGGCGGTTCTTCACGCGGCATTCATGATGTGCGTAAAGGGATTGCCGCAATCGGCTTGGTGTCGCGGGCGTTGAAACCGGATGAAGCCGATTTGCAGGCGTTTACTATTGCGCAAGATGGCGTCAGCATCATCGTGCATGCCGGTAATCCGGTCATCACGCTCAGCCGGGAACAGATTGCGGATATTTATACCGGCAGGATTACGCGCTGGAATGTCGCGGGTGGCACGGATGCTCGTATTACCGTTGTCAATAAAGCGGAAGGGCGATCAACATTGGAGCTATTTCTGGATTATTTGCAACTTAAAAACAGTGAGATCAAACCGCACGTCATCATCGGCGATAACGCGCAAGGCATCAAAACGGTGATTGGCAATCCGCATGCCATCGGTTATGTATCCATCGGTGCGGCGGAATACGAGGCACGGCGGGGCGCGCCTGTGCGGTTATTGTCATTGGGTGGCGTGGAAGCTTCCGTGGAGAATGTGCGGCAAGGTATTTTTCCATTGTCGCGTCCGTTGAATCTGGTTACATCCGGCGAACCGCAAGGCTTGGCGCGTCAGTTTATCGAATTTGCCCGTTCAGCGCAGGTGCATGATCTCATCAGGACGCAATATTTTGTTCCGGTCAATGCTGACTGACAAGCTGCTGATTGGCATTCTGCGTGCGGGTGCAATGATGGCAGCGCTGGTGATGCTGCTCATTCTGATTTTTTTGATGCATGAATCCTGGCCTGCTTTATCAACGTTATCAATCGGTCGCTTCATGACCGATGCGTCATGGCATCCGCTGGAAGGCGCTTACAATTTAATGCCCATGCTGTCCGGCACGGTGCTGGCAAGCGCTGGCGCGTTGCTATTGGCTGTGCCGTTGGGGTTGGCATCGGCATTGTTTATCGTATTTTATGCGCCCTTGCATCTGGCAACGCTCTATAAGCGCTTGATAGAATTGCTGTCCGGCATCCCTTCCGTGGTTTTTGGATTCTGGGGATTGACGACGCTGGTCCCGCTGATCAACCAGTGGAATCCGCCCGGCGCAAGTCTGCTGGCTGGAATATTGGTGCTGGCAATGATGATTCTGCCAACGGTCACCTTGACTGCTTATACTGCGTTGGCGGCTGTGCCGGATGAATTATTGCGCAATGCAGCTGCGCTGGGGTTATCACGCTGGGGGATGATCAAAGGTGTCGCGTTGCCAGCTGCAAAAACCGGCATTGCCGCCGGGATCATTCTGGCGGTGGCGCGCGCACTCGGTGAAACCATGGCGGTATTAATGGTGGCGGGCAATGTCGTGCAATATCCGGAAACATTGTTTGATCCGGTGCGCACACTGGCAGCCAACATTGCGCTGGAAACGGCGTATGCCATGGGGGATCACCGTGCTGTTCTGTTTGTGTCGGGACTGCTCCTGTTGCTGCTGATCATGGTGCTATCGGGTATGGCCGGATTGCTGGAGAAGCAGCGTCATGCGTGAAATAACAAATATTCATACACGGCAAATTTTACGCGATCGTGTCGTGCAGCTTCTGGTTTATGCTGCGGTATTACTGATCAGTATGGTTTTTATATGGATACTGGCTGATCTGGTGCGAGGCGGCATCGCGCATCTTTCCTGGGAATTCCTGATGGAATCTCCGCGAGATGCCGGACGAACAGGCGGCATTGCATCCATACTGGTTTCCACGCTGCTCATCCTGCTGACGGCATTGTTGACGGCCGTACCGGTCGCTTGGACGACCGCGATATTGCTGGTGGAATTTGTGCCGGCTGACAGCCCGTTTGGCAAAACGGTGCGATTCAGCCTGCATGTGCTGGCGGGGGTGCCTTCGATTGTTTTCGGATTGTTTGGTAATGCTTTCTTCTGTATTTATCTGGGGCTGGGATTTTCAATTCTGTCCGGCGGTTTGACGCTGGCGTGCATGTTATTGCCGATTCTGACGAGCACCGCAGAAGCAGGGCTGCGCGCCGTGCCGCATGCTTACCGCACGTCAGCATCTGCTTTGGGCTTGACGCGCACGGCAGCGCTGGTGCATTTGATACTCCCGGCCGCCGCGCCGGTTTTGGCTGCCGGACTCCTGCTGGGGATAGGGCGCGCATTGGCCGAGACGGCGGCATTACTGTTCACCAGCGGTTATGTCGAACGCATGCCGGATTCCTTGCTGGATTCGGGACGCGCGCTGGCGCTGCATATTTTCGATTTATCCATGAATGTGCCCGGTGGTGATATGCCGGCTTATGCATCGGCTCTGGTGCTGGTCGGTCTGTTATTATGCATTAATACTCTGGCCATGAAGTTTGCCTATGGTCTGCAGCACAGGAAGATCATGACATGAACGCCAATCAATACGCTGATAAGCCGGATGCATTTACCCTGGGGCCGCTTGAGGAGGGTTCGGCCTGTTGTGATCCGCAACCGGTGATTCAGGTCAGGAATCTGTCCTTGCTATATGACGGTAAAACCGCGCTGGATAAGGTAACACTGGATATCTATAAAGGCTGTATTACTGCGTTGATCGGACCATCCGGCTGCGGAAAAACAAGTTTTCTGTCTGCCATCAATCGCTTGACTGATCTGATTCCGGGTTGCCGTGTCACGGGAGAGATTCTGGTGAACAATCGCGACATTCACCATCCTGACATGCATGTGCAGAGCTTGCGCCGCCAGGTCGGTATGGTGTTCCAGAAGCCTACGCCTTTTCCGCTCTCCATTCGCCGTAACCTTTCGCTGCCGCTCAATGAGCATGGTATCACCAACAAAACAGAAGTCGCAGCAATCATCGGGCAAGTGCTGCGAGATGTCGGTTTATGGGATGAAGTGCATGATCGCCTGGATGCATCCGCGCTCAGTTTGTCCGGCGGGCAGCAGCAACGCCTTTGCATTGCACGCGCTCTGGCATTGGAGCCACAGATTTTGCTGATGGACGAACCCTGCAGCGCACTGGATCCGCTTGCGTCCGGTGTCGTGGAAGACCTCATCTGCCGTCTGCGTGGCCGTTACACCATCGTCATCGTCACGCACAATCTTGCGCAGGCAAGGCGCATCGCCAACTATGCGGCTTTCTTCTGGGTCAGCGGGCGCGCCGGGCAACTGATCGAATTTGGCCGCTGTCAGCATATCTTTGAATCACCCAGTCACGAGTTGACGGCTGCTTATGTGAATGGCGTCAGAGGATAATTAGTATGAAAAATACCCCCTTTATTTTATTAGGTGCTTTTATTTTGCTGGCCGTCAGTTTGCAGGTTTCTGCCACATCGAAAAATAGCTTTAATCTGGATGAGGCATTGATTGATGTGGTTACACTAAACCGGACACATTCCTTAAAATAACTGAAAGAAGGCGTGTATCTAAATGAACCAGGAAAAACCCCAAGTCTATACAGCTGAATTTAGGGAGTCATCGGTAAAGTTGGCCACTGAATCGGATAAACCGGTAGCCCAGACTGTCGCGCATATGAAAACCCAGTTAGTCAACGATGCGCTCCAGATGGCTATCTGGAAACATAAACCCGACAAAGGCTTGTTATGGCATACCGATCGAGGTAGCCAATACGTCTCGGAAAGTCACCGGCAATTACTAAGGCAGCATGGCATCCAGCAAAGCATGAGCCGGAAGGGCAATTGCTGGGACAATGCCGTGTCGGAAAGCTTCTTCCATACCTTAAAAACCGAATTGATCCATCATCAAACGTTTCATTCTCGGGAAGAAGCTAAACAGGCTGTGTTTGAATATATCGAAGTGTTTTACAATCGACAGCGATTTCATTCAGCTAATGGATATATATCGCCCGTTGACTTCGAGTTGCAGCAAAATGCTGTTTAACTTTGTGTCCGGAAAAGTGTTGACACATCATGGCGTTCTGGTTCGCCATCGACAACATGGCACTGCTGGCGTGCATTTTCTTCATCGTCGGTTTGTATATCGCCGTGCAGGAGGCGCTGGAATCCACCGTGACTGCTGAAATGGTGCAAACAGAAACCATGACCATGAGCATTGGCGCACTGGGAACGGTCAACGGTGCAGCCAAGTTCATCTCCAGTGCTACGGTCGGCGTGGTGTGGACGGCAGTCTTTCCCGAAATGGCATTTGCGCTCGCCGCCGGATTCATGTTGGCGGGAACGCTGGCAATCACACGGTTGCGCGACTGATGGATCGCCTGACCCTCGAACGCCGCCAGGTCTGGATCTATCTCGCCGCCATTGTCGGCGGGCTGATGCTGGGCAGCGTCCAGCCTTTGATTGCCCCGAGTTTCGAGGCCTTGCTGTGGCCAGTGCTGGCCTTGCTGCTCTACACCACCTTCGTGCAGGTGCCGCTGCTGCATGTGCGCGATGCCTTCCGCGATGGCCGCTTCGTGTTTGCGGTTCTGGCTGGCAACTTCGTCCTCGTCCCCCTGGTGGTCTGGGTGGCGCTGCAATGGCTGCCCGATGACCCGGCACTGCATCTGGGCGTGTTACTGGTTCTCCTGGTGCCCTGCACCGACTGGTTCATCACTTTCACCCAGCTCGGGCGCGGCAATACGGCTCGGGCTATCGCGGTCACGCCGCTCAACCTGCTGGTGCAACTGCTGCTGTTGCCAGTCTATCTGTGGCTGATGTTATCGGCGGCCGATTTCAGCGCGGCGTTGAAAACCGAGGAGATGCTGCCCGCTGCACTGGCTTTGGTGGTCTTACCGCTGGTGACCGCCGCATTCACCGAGCGCTGGGTTGAAGCCAGGCCAGAGCGGATAATCTGGCGCGATCGGCTGGGCTGGTGGCCGGTGCCGTTACTGGCGGTGGTGGTGTTCCTGATCGCCGGAGCACAGGTTGGCACGGTGCGCAATGTTGGGCCGGTGTTGCTGACGGTGCTACCGGTATTCATAGGTTTTCTGCTGATCGCGGCGCTGATGGCGCGCCTGCTGACTCGGCTGTTGAAACTGCCGGTGGATGCCGGGCGCACGCTGGCCTTCAGCCTGGGCACACGCAACTCCTTCGTCGTACTGCCGTTCGCGCTGGCTTTGCCGGTGGGCTGGGAGACGACCGTGGTGGTGATCGTGTTTCAGTCGCTGGTGGAACTGTTTGGCATGGTGTTCTACCTGTGGTGGCTGCCGCATCATTTGTTCAAGTCATCCGCCAGTACCGATCAGAGGAATTCCTCATGAGTGCTGTCATTCTTGAATCCACGCTGACTTGTGTTGACGTTAACCCAATACTGGCCAGAAAAGGCTGTTTGTGCTAACTGAATTTTTTTGACCTTGGAAATCGATATGATCAGCTAAGCAAGCTAAAAGATCCGCTGGTAGAACTGAATCGCGTGATCGACTGGAATCTATTCGCTGATCTTCTC
>JAUXRH010000101.1 GCA_030682075.1 Nitrosomonas sp. | reverse complement strand
GGCTTGCCTGCTTACCCCGTTTCGTCACCATACTTCGTTGCTCACAAAAAATATTTCCTTACCTATCCATCATATGCTGCGTCAATATTTTTTATTCGCGCCTGGTCTTGTTTAGAACTCTGAATTTTTAGAGGTGCCCTTCAGCTATCTGCGCATTCCTGCGCAAAAAAATGATCAATGCGAAGGGCGTATCAGGTACACGCCATTACGCAGCCACACCACTCGATCAATCGACATATCCGGCAACACATCGCCATACGTAATTGCACAAGGGGGTCTTGGATCACCCGGGTTCTTAATGATCTTTCGGTCACAACCTGCGACGGATTCGTCGGAGTAATGCTTTTCCCATGCGGCCTGATCGGCTACTGAGCGGGCTTCAATTTTCATGAATGTACGGCATTGTTCGCCTTCTTCAGCGCCACTGTGAGAGCATTCCGGCGCTGGGTCCGAAACTAATCCGGCAACGCAAATCGTTTGATTGCAATCACCTCCATCGAGCAGTCGTATGAGTTGTATGATCCTTTCGTCTCCGCTTAGCGCCAGCCCTTCCAACTCTGCGACAGGAACCTCAAGGGTGTTTGAAATAAGTGCTTTGACTTCTTGCTCACTGGCAATTCTCCATCCTTTAAACTTATGGTCACTTTCTAATTTTTTCAGGATGGTTTCATACGATAGGCCATCCGTCCCTTTGAACTCCCGCCAGTCATTGCCTGACTTGGTGTCGGTGAAAAAGCGATAATTTTCTTTTTTATCCTGATGTTCTATGTTCTCGGCATGTGCGAAAAAAGTCAGGCTGAGGACAAAACATGCAGCAGCAAGGCGTTTATAGGTCATTAAATTCTCCTTCGAAAGAAATGCGATTATTTTAATATCCGGTAAATATAAGAATCACCCATTATTTCCGTTTTACGGCACATCGGCTGAGACAGCCGCACTATGTTACAATTTCTCACCATGTTACAGATAGTTAGATTCTATCTGGCTAAAAATATACAGGTAAGTCTGCAAGCGCTTTGACTGCATTTACCCTTTATGACGCAGAATCCTGAATGCCGCGCCAACCCGGTTGAAACACAAAAGGCTTTACGGTATCTGTGCCGGATACTGAAATTTCATTAGTAACGCGTATAATTATTCATTCTATTTAAAAAATTCTCTGCCGGTATGAATCAGCCAGCAGATTGACACAATTTCAACCTTTTGCATAACTCACCTTACCATGACCCAGGAAATTCAATCCGACACACCCCAAGACGAGAATCAAATTATTGCTGAACGCCGCACGAAACTGGCAGAGCTGAGAAAAGCGGGCAATGCCTTCCCCAATACTTTTCGCCGGGATAACCTTGCTGCAAAATTGCATCAGCAATATGGCGAACAGCCCAAAGAAATATTGGAAGAAAACCAGACCATCGTGAAAGTTGCCGGTCGCATGGTACTGAAACGCGTGATGGGTAAGGCCAGCTTTGCCACTATTCAGGATATGAGTGATCGTATTCAGCTCTATATTTCCAATGATCATACGGGCGAGACTGCGCATGAAGCATTCAAGCATTATGACCTGGGTGACATACTGGGTGCCCAAGGCATCTTGTTTAAAACCAAAACCGGGGAACTTTCAATCCGCGTCACCCGTTTACAGTTACTGACCAAATCGTTGCGCCCACTTCCTGAAAAATTTCATGGTCTGACGGACCAAGAACAGAAATACCGCCAACGCTATCTGGATTTAATCACTAACGAAGATACGCGCAAGGTCTTTGCGATACGTTCAAAAGTTATTCAGGCCATTCGTGAATTTTTTGTTGCGCGTGATTACCTTGAAGTTGAAACACCCATGATGCACCCCATTCCCGGTGGCGCCACGGCACGTCCTTTTGCGACCTACCATAATGCGCTGGATATGCCGTTATATCTGCGCATTGCGCCTGAGCTTTATCTGAAACAACTGGTTGTCGGTGGCATGGAGAAAGTTTTTGAGATCAATCGCAATTTCAGAAATGAAGGGATTTCTACCCGGCATAACCCTGAGTTCACCATGCTGGAATTCTATGAGGCCTATCAAGATTACATCTATCTGATGGATTTCACCGAAAGAATGCTGCGTGAAGTTGCGGAACAGGTTTTGGGTACAACTAAAATAATCTACCAGGAACGAGCGCTTGATCTGACGAAGCCATTTCAGCGCTTGACCATTACCCAGGCTATTCAGAAATTTCACCCGGAATACACCGACACGCAACTGTATGACCTCACTTTTCTGAAGAACAAATTGCAAATACTGGGCGTTAAACCTAATTCACATGATGGTATTGGCGGGTTACAACTTTCATTATTTGATGAAACGACCGAACATTTACTGTTTGAGCCTACGTTTATTATCGATTATCCGGCAGAAGTCTCACCCCTTGCACGACGCAATGATCATAATGCTGAAATAACCGACCGCTTTGAGCTGTATATTGCCGGGCGTGAAATCGCCAATGGTTTTTCTGAGTTAAACGACCCGGAAGACCAGGCAGCGCGTTTCCTGGAACAGGCTAAAGCCAAAGAAGCCGGTGATGCTGAAGCCATGCACTACGATGCGGATTATATTCGTGCACTGGAGTTTGGCTTACCCCCGACTGCAGGTGAAGGCATAGGCATTGATCGACTGGTGATGTTATTTGCTGACAGTGCTAATATTCGTGATGTGATCTTATTTCCACAATTACGCCGATAACATTGATCTCCCCTTTTCCAATGCTGTCATATTCTTTTTGACGAGGAATGCCATCATGTTAAACAGACAAAACAAAGCCCGCCTTAAAATAAGAAGTGCCGTTATTTCACTCATTTTTTTTGGTATTGCAATCGTCAGTTTGATGTCAGAGAGGATTCCGGCGTTTTCCGCAAAAAGTGCCTATGCTCAGTCAATACATTCCACCGACAGCCTCTCTAATATCTCAGCCGAGCGTATTGTAGGTCAACAAATGGCGCAGAACCGGCAAGATTCAGCCACCACACCGGAAATCAATATGCCCGAGAGAGCGGTCAACCGGGTTGGAACCGCATTCTCAGGCAGGCGGAGTGTAAGTATTAAAAGTACCGATGCAGGAATCGTCCCCCGATATCCACAAACCTCAGCCTGCATTAACTGCGGAACCGTTGATTTTGTTAATGCTATTGGGCAAGGCAATAATCTTGACTTAATTGCTGGCGGAATCATCGGTGGCGTGATCACCGCGCCAGAAACAAAAATAACGATTCAAGACTTAATTACTGGCGGAATCATCGGCGGCGTGATCAGAAACAAGGTGATAAGGCATGGTCAACACTATCCAGCGGATAGCACCAGGGGCGGAAATTATAATCCCGGTTATCAAACTGGAAACCCTTCAGCACATAACAACAACCGCTATGATGTCGGTGTCACCCTGGATGATGGAACCAAGGCCATTATCACGCAACAAAACGCACCACAATTTCATCATGGTGACCGGGTCCAGTTGATTGATGGCGTGGTCGTACCAGACCAATAACCACCATCCTGCACTCGATCTAATTCAGGTCGGTTTAACTATTATCCCACCGGGGAATAGCGTTAGCCATATTGTATTGTGTCATTAGGAGGCGCCTTGAATACCCCATCCCTCAAACAAATTGAATTACCTATCGAAGGCATGACTTGTGCCGCTTGTGCCACGCGTATTGAAAGAAACCTTAACAAACTGCCGAGCGTTCAGGCGGTCGTAAATTTCGCCAATGAAAAAGTTCGGATAAATTATGATGACACCCGAATCAAGACCGACACGTTTGTTAATTCCATCGAAGAAGCCGGCTTTCATATTGTTCCCCAGTCGGTACAGTTACAAATACGCCAAATGACTTGTGCCGCATGTGCCGGTCACATTGAAAAAGCACTGAACAAACTTCCCGGAGTTACGGCCACCGTCAATGTCGCTACCGAAATAGCAAAAATCCGTTTTATTCCAGGCACTGTTACAGTGAATGATTTGATCACCGCCGTCATCAACGCAGGCTATGATGCCAGTGAAATCAGTGAAACCAACCGCTCTGAAGAAAAAGCGCGACGACTTGCCAACTATCAGGCAGAGCTTCGTATGTTCTGGATTTCTGCCGCGCTTACCTTGCCGCTTGTACTGCAAATGGGCGCTATGTTTTCCGGTCATGACATGGATATTCTGCCGCGTTGGTTACAATGGTTATTGGCGACCCCGGTGCAATTCTGGATTGGGCGGCGGTTTTATATTGGGGGCTGGCATGCCTTGCGCAGTGGCGGTGCCAACATGGATGTACTGATTGCGCTGGGTACCAGTATGGCCTACTTTTTCAGTGCCGTGGTGACACTGCTGGCACTGAATCAACATATTTATTTCGAAGCAAGCGCCGCCATTATCACGTTGGTTCTGCTTGGCAAACTCATGGAAGCACGTGCCAAGGGAAAAACTTCTGAAGCCATCGAAGCCCTGATTAAATTACAGCCAAAAACAGCACGTATCGAACGTGACGGGCAGATGATCGAAGTAGACGCCAGCAGCCTTAAAGTCGGCGATATTTTTATTGTGCGTCCGGGTGAAAATCTGCCCGTCGATGGGATGGTCATTGAAGGCAATTCCAGTGTTAATGAATCCATGCTGACGGGCGAAAGTTTGCCTGTGGGCAAACAGGCTGGCGCGAAAGTCTTTGCCGCCACTTTGAATCAACAAGGCCTGCTAAAATGTCGCGCCACCAGTGTGGGCGCACATACCCAACTCGCCGCCATTATCCATTTGGTGGAAGAAGCACAGGGCTCCAAAGCACCGATTCAACGCATGGCAGATACCATTTCCGGGATATTTGTACCAGTCGTCGTTGCCATCAGCCTGTTGACTCTGGGTATCACCTGGTGGCTTACGGGCGATTTCGTTTCCGCACTGATTAATGCCGTTGCCGTATTGGTCATTGCCTGTCCCTGTGCGCTGGGACTCGCCACACCTACCGCGATCATGGTGGGAACCGGGCGGGGCGCACAAGTGGGTGTCTTAGTAAAAAACGCAGCGGCGCTGGAACATGCCGAAAAAATTCAGGTCGTGATTGTTGACAAAACCGGCACACTGACCGAAGGCAAGCCCGAGGTGACGGATATTGTTCCAGTCGGAACCGTAACAGCCCATGATTTGATACAGATTGCGGCTACTCTGGAGCAAGGATCTGAACACCCCCTAGCAAAAGCCGTGCTGGATAGCGCCAGTAAAATGGAGATTCAACCAGAAAAAGTAAGCGATTTCACCGCTGTCACGGGTAGCGGAATCACCGCCCGTATTGATACCACAGAATACCTGCTGGGCTCGCCCAGATTTCTGCTTAATCGGGGTGCTGATACGGATGACAGACAAGTTCGGACGCTACAGGCAGAAGGTAAAACGGTGATTGGGGTCGCGGTCATTTCTGATAACTCACCCCGAATCCTCGGCTATCTCGCCATTGCGGATCGCCTGCGCGACACTTCAATACAGGCCGTAAAACGCCTGCAATCGATGGGTATTGAAGTGGTCATGCTGACGGGTGATAACGCCATTACCGCAGAAGCCATTGCCAGGCGAACCGGCATCACGAATTATCGTGCCGAGGTTTTGCCACAGGACAAAGCCAATGAAGTCATGAAAATGAAAGCCAGTGGTAAATTTACCGGCATGATTGGTGACGGCATCAATGATGCGCCGGCACTGGCGGCGGCTGACGTCAGTTTTGCCATCGGCGCTGGTTCGGATGTCGCGATTGAAGCCGCCGACATCACCCTGATCCGCAATGACCTGATGAGTGTCGCTGATGCCATCTCACTCTCGCGAGCCACCCTAAGCAAAATTCGCCAGAACCTGTTCTTCGCTTTTGTCTACAATACCTTAGGCATCCCGCTGGCAGCCATGGGCATGCTTAACCCGGTGATTGCCGGAGCGGCGATGGCCATGAGTTCCGTATCGGTAGTGACTAGCTCACTGCTGCTGAAACGGTGGCGAGCCACTGATTAAAACCTTTCAATCAACAAAATAGAGATTATTAGAAATGCAAACAACCACCATAAAAATTAAGGGCATGACCTGCATGGGCTGTGTCAACAGTGTAAAGAATGTGCTGGAAAAGATTTCGGGCGTTGATCGTACGGAAGTATCACTGGAACAAGCACAAGTTACGATTCGGTACGATGCTGAAGAAACTGGCGTAGGTCAGCTTAAACAGGCAATTGAAGATGCCGGATTTGACGTTGTCAACTAACGAAATGCAGCAAGGGACTATCTGTCACCTGTGGTTGATTCCAGGCGACTTCCCGGATTTTTGTTCGTAGCACTGGATCGTCACCACAACACTATATGGAGCAGAATCAAGTGCAGAAATATTCGGTAAATCAACACTTAGTCGAGACAATTTTAGCTTGGGTAAACTCAGGAGAGATTGCAATACCAGAAATTCAACGACCGTTCGTTTGGGATAGTTCAAAAGTTCGTGACTTGATGGACAGTTTGTATCAAGGTTATCCCATTGGTTACGTTATCGCCTGGAGAAATCCAAATGTTCGCTTGAAAGACGGCAGTACGAGTGAAGGAAAAAAAATACTCATTGACGGGCAGCAACGAGTTACTGCATTGACGGCTGCAATCTTGGGACAATATGTAATCAACAAAACTTACAAACGAGTAAAAATTAAAATTGCATTTAATCCCATTACAGAGAAATTTGAAGTTCAAAACCCGGCAATTTTAAAGGACAAAACTTGGCTTCACGACATTGCAGAAGCAATAAACGGCAAGACAGATTTATTCGAGGTTGCCGATAATTATTTTGAACTCAATCCTGGTGTAGATAAAAAGCACGTTAGAAATTCATTTTCCAACCTAATCAACATTCCCAAAAAACAAATTGGACTTATTGAATTATCGCACGATTTGGATATTGAAACGGTTACTGAAATTTTTATTCGTATCAATTCAAAAGGTGTCGTATTAAGCCAGGCAGATTTTGTAATGAGTAAAATAGCCTCCAATACAGACTACAACGGAAACGAGTTAAGGAAAGCAATAGATTATTTCTGTCATTTGGCCATTGCGCCTGAATTTTACAAACATATAGTTGACAATGATAAGGAATTTACAAAAACAGATTTTTTTCAAAAGATGGAGTGGCTTAAAACTGAAAATGAGGATTTATATGACCCCGATTACAATGACCTTATTCGTGTTGCATTTACTACGCAGTTCAGCAGAGGACGATTATCTGACTTGGTGAGTTTACTATCAGGCAGGAACTTTGAAACAAGAACTTTTGAAGACACCATCGCAGAACAATCTTTTGCGACTTTAAAGACGGGTGTAAACAACGTCATCAACGAAACCAATTTCAAAAGGTTTCTGATGATAGTTAAATCTGCAGGATTTATTTCGCCAAAACTTATTCGTTCTCAAAACGCCATAAACTTTGCTTATATCGTTTATCTAAAACTGAAAGAGTTAGGAGTTAATTCGGTTACTATTGAAAGTTATGTAAGGCGTTGGTTAGTTTATTCAATTTTGACAGGTCGTTATTCAGGTTCGCCAGAAAGCGTATTTGATTTTGACATAAAACAGATTTCACAGAAGCCATTTGATGATTATCTGAGAGAGAAAGAAGAAGGAGAGCTATCAGATGCATTTTGGAATGCTTCTTTGCCACAAAGTTTAGATACATCAGTTGCAAGTAGTCCATACTTTCACGTTTTCTTGGCATCTCAAGTTAAAACCAACGACAGAGGTTTTTTATCAAAGGACGTTTTAGTAAGCGATCTTATTTCACTTCGTGGCGACATTCATCATTTATTCCCAAAGGACTACTTAAAGAAAAACGGTTTAGACAGAAGCAAATATAATCAAATCGCAAACTACGTTTATATGCAATCTGAAATCAATATCAAGGTTGGCAACAAGCCACCTAAAGATTATTTTGAGTTAGTGTTGAAGCAGATGCTTGAAAACAACAAACAAGTCAGCGGATTGACAACAGAGCAAGAGTTATTTGATAACTTGAAGATGAATTGCGTGCCGATAGAAATATTGCAAATGAGCATAGATGGCTACACGAATTTCTTGATGTTAAGACGGAAGCTTATGGCAGCAAAAATTAAAGAATACTATTTCTCGTTATGACAAAAAAATGAAGAATAAAAATCTTTCAGAGCGTAAATAACAGGGTAAGTTTTAACACTCCTTCATTGCTCTAATCTCTTTCAGCTACGCCTGAACTTTACACAGTATCTGTCTCAAAAATTATCGGAAAAGGGGACGCTACCCTTTATTATTGGATTCAATTACAATCCATGAATGCCAAGACTAAGCAGAACTGTATTTGCCAGGATACTGCATCACATCACTCAGCGAGAATAATATAGGGTAGCGTCCCCTTTTCTCGGCAGATCCAGTTTGCTGCGTGCCTGACAGTAAGCCGCAGTTGACGACGATGGCAAGGGTTTTAATTTTATCGCGACAAAGGCTTGGAGTTTGCGTGTCACTTCCTGACATCCGCCATCATCGCCTAACACTTGAGAAAAAAAAGGCCCAGAAAGTGTTTTCTTTGCTGAAGAAACGTCGACGACCGAGAGCCCCAGATTCTGAGGGACGTAGATACTGATTAGCTGAGCGAGGCTTTCTACGGAGTGTTTGGAGGTAAAAACCAGGAAATAAAGGCGTTGTATTTTGCATGACGAATTATGCCATTTCACTCAAGGGCACTTCTAACTAAAGTTTCGGAGTTCAAAAACTCCATAAAAGAAACTTAATTATTTGATTAGAATAAGAAAGTCGGTCTCACAAGGAGTATAATAATGGTTGTCTTGCAAACAGCCAAAACAACTCAGGAGACCGCGATGAATC
>JAUXRH010000092.1 GCA_030682075.1 Nitrosomonas sp. | reverse complement strand
GTGTTTATAGCACGCCGCTTTTTAATTTTTGCTGCGTTACAGTTCGTTGTAATAACACGTTATTACGCCTCATTGTGCCTTGCCAAAAATAAAAATCAGCGCACTTTAAACTCCATTCAACTGAGGTTTTTAGGTTGAAGGATACGACATGAAGTTTTCGTTAACTGTTGAGGAGATACCGTAACAAGAAAACAAAGCGATGTTGTTAGCCGTAGCGATCTTCTTTGAACTGTTGTTGTATGTGTTCGACTTCCTTTCGGTTTTCAATCAGGGCATTGACACAATCGATATCCAGCTTTTCACCGGCAATCTGCTTCAGCAGTTCAAAGGATTTGTCATTATCCCAAGCTTCCTTGTAGGAACGGCGGGATGTTAAGGCATCAAACACATCGGCGACTGCAATGATGCGTGCTTCAAGAGGAATTTCTGTATTTACTTTACCGGATGGATAGCCGCTGCCATTAACTGCTTCATGATGAAATTCGGCAATGTTTTTTAAAATGTCTATGTCATTAATGCCATCGAGGCCAAAGTTTGAAATAATATCCTCAATCATTTCTTTGCCCTTGCGTGAGTGGGTATTCATGATTGCTCTTTCACTACTATCCAGTGGGCCTGGTTTCAGCAGGATACTGTCTGGAATGCCAATCTTGCCAATATCATGCAAAGGGGCAAACATGAAGATATGCTCAATATATTCATCATCCAGTTCATACTTATCAGCTAATGACAGGGCAATGATACGGCTGTAACGCGACATACGATCAAGATGGCAGCCTGTTTCAGGGTCACGCAGGTGAGTAATATGGCTTGTTGTCTTGAGAGCAGCGTTTAAAATTTTCAAGGTGGTGAGTTCATTGATGACCATGAGTGACACCAGATGGGCATATACATCCAGATCGCTCAATATTCTTTCAGTAAATACATCACTTTTATACGAATTAAAAAATAAGAAACCAATAAAATTACCACTATGAAACATGGGCATGGTATAGCTGGCCGCATATCCCTGGCGCCCAATCCGTTGTGTATGCTTCTTTTGATTATTATCAAAAGTCACCAGTTTGTTGACAACGCGTGGGCGGCCTTTTTTTAGTATGTCTTTCAGTGACGGTGCATCATCCAGAAGTGCCTGGTAGTGGACAAGCGGTTCGTTTTTGCCGCTGCTGTGTAAATAAGTCTTTAATACTCGAGTCTCTGGGTCATACAGCGTGATGGCAATACGTGCGATAAAATTGAATTTTTCTGCAATGATGCGATGAGCACTGACAATCTTGTCTTTTAAAGGCAGATGTTTGTTTAAATCTTCAAGTAAATCGCAATGATCAAACATAATCCAGATGTTTACGTAATGGAAATAAAGAGATTACTACTATAATTGAATCAGAAAGAATCTGTTTATCGAACATAGACAGATTACGGGCTTATTTTGATGTTTCTTCCAACTATTATTGATTGCAATTACCCGTCCAGGAGCCTGGCCCTTTCCATTGGAGTTATCTCTGTTGTGCTGGTATAATCCGGGTTCTTTTGATTGTGTCGGTGGCGGTGATTAAGATGGTTTGCCGATGGCGCTGGACGCAGTTACTAACTCAGTGCACAATGCGGGCTATAATAGCCATCGGGTGGAACAGGGTTTCTTTAAGTTAGTCGTTTGATTAGTCAAAGTTTTTATGGCGGGCCTCCCCGCATTGCATGATAGTGAATCTGGTCAGGTCCGGAAGGAAGCAGCCACAGCTATTTAATGCGAGTGCCGGGGGTCTGGCTCGCCACCCTACTTTCCTCGCATTTATTGGATTTTTAGTGTTTGCTGGCTTGAAATCATCTTATTCGCTTTTCCACTCATTCAAGAAATATCGTGTCCCAATCCCAAGTTCTTGCTCGTAAGTGGCGCCCCAAAAATTTCTCCGAGTTGACCGGACAGAATCATGTGGTCAAGGCGCTGAGCAATGCGCTTGAACAAAATCGATTGCATCATGCTTATTTGTTTACAGGCACGCGCGGCGTGGGTAAAACGACAATTGCACGTATTTTGGCCAAGGCGCTTAATTGTGAGACAGGGATTACATCCACACCATGTGGGACATGCATCGCTTGTGGTGCCATTGATAACGGAAATTTTGTTGATTTAATTGAACTGGATGCAGCATCAAATACCCAGGTAGATAATATGCGCGAGCTGCTTGAAAATGCGCGCTATGCTCCTACCAGTGCCCGATATAAAATTTATATTATTGACGAAGTCCACATGCTTTCAAAGTCGGCGTTTAATGCCATGCTGAAAACTTTGGAGGAGCCACCCGCACATGTCAAATTTATACTGGCGACAACGGACCCGCAAAAAATCCCTGTAACGGTTTTATCACGTTGTTTGCAGTTTAATTTGAAGCAGATTCCACAGACGCAGATTGCCGACTATCTAAAAAAGATTCTGGAACAAGAGCGGATTCGCAGTGATACGGCCTCATTACAGTTATTAGCGCGTGCGGCACAGGGCAGTATGCGGGATGCTTTAAGTATGTTGGATCAAGCCATTGCTTTTGGTCAGGGCGAAGTAATCGAAGTCGGTGTGCGAGAGATGCTGGGTGCGATTGATCAGAATTATTTGTATGATTTGCTGGATGCTTTGGCGCAAAAAAACGGATTGAGGTTGCTGTCAATTGCGGATGAAATGGAGGTGCGCAGTCTATCATTTGATACGGCCTTGCAGGATTTGGCTGCATTATTGCATCGCATTGCTTTGGCTCAAACAGTGCCACAAGCGATTGGTGAAGCCATACCCGAACGTGAACGGATTTTTACACTGGCAAAGACTTTTTCAGCGGAAGATATCCAGTTGTTTTATCAGATTTGCTTGCATGGACGCGGTGATTTAAGTCTGGCGCCAGATGAATACGCGGGTTTTACCATGACGTTGCTGCGACTGTTGGCTTTCTTGCCAGATGAGGGAGTGCCGGCTAAAAATAGCCAGCGTGAAAACAGTAACAAAGAACTTCCTCGCCAGTCGGATACCAGTACCCAACCTATTTCTTCCGTTATTTCCAAAGACTCCGTAATTGCACCATCCAATGCGGGTGTTTCTTTGAGTAAATCCAGTGTTGACTGGCCCGCATTGGTTGAGCAGTTAGCGCTGAAGGGAATGACTAAAATGTTGGCGCAACATAGCGAAGCCCGGGTTCTTGCGGCTGATAAAATCGAATTATGTGTTCCAGAAATACACAAACATCTGTTGGATAAGAAATATCAGAGCAAGATTCAGGATGCGGTCAATACGCATTTTGGTCAGCCGGTTAAATTAAAGTTCTCAGTGGGAAGTGTGACCGGTATGACGCCAGCTGCGCTGCAGCAACATAAAGAGCAAGTCAGACAATCAGAAGCGGTGGCGGCAATAGAAACAGATCCTGTGGTACAAGCGTTAGTAGAAAATTTCGATGCAAAAATAATTGTTTCTTCGATTAAACCGATTGAATAATGGAGGTAATAAATAATGAAAGGTAATTTGGGTAACCTGATGAAACAGGCGCAACAAATGCAGGAAAATATGAAACTGATGCAGGAAAAACTGGCATCCGTTGAAGTCGAAGGTCAGTCGGGCGCAGGGATGGTTAAAGTGATCATGACTTGCCGTCACGATGTAAAAAGCGTTGATATTGACGATAGCCTGATTGGTGATGATAAAGAGATGTTGGAAGATTTGATTGCCGCTGCATTTAATGATGCTGTGCGTCGGGTGGAATCAACAACACAGGAAAGAATGGCTGAATTGACCGGTGGAATGGGCTTGCCACCAGGGATGAAACTACCATTTTGAGTTTATGTGAAAACGGTGCTCAGGTATGCAAAAAACAGGTGTTGGGGAAACAGATAACGCAGCGTAGCTTACTAACTGCTGTCCGGGATGAAAAATAGATGAAGGTTAACAGGCCCATAAGGCCGAAACAGAAAAAAATAGCTCCGCCTCCGTCATCGCCTGAAATCACGAGAGCGTCCGTAGCTGCATTGGTACCGGTCACTACCTTTAAATTACACAAGTTGCTGGCCCAGAAAGGCTTGGGCTCGCGGCGTGAGATGGAAATATTGATTGCTTCTGGTCAGGTCAGTATTAATGGAGCAGTCGCCAGCGTTGGTGATCGAGTCGGGCCGGATGATGTCGTACGCATCGGCAAACGTGTTATTCGTTTCCGTATGGAAGAATCTACTCCCAAGGTGATTCTATACCACAAGCCAGAAGGTGAAATTGTCAGCCGCAGCGACCCACAGGGTCGTCCCTCTGTGTTCGATAAGTTGCCACATCTCGACTCATCTAAATGGATAGCCATTGGTCGATTGGATTTTAATACCAGTGGATTACTGATTTTTACCACAGATGGTGGGTTGGCAAACCGGTTAATGCATCCACGTTTTGAAGTGGAACGTGAGTATGCCGTTCGTATTGTAGGCGTATTAACTGCTGAACAGATGAGGTTGTTGACAACCGGTGTTGCGCTGAAAGATGGCGAGGCCAAATTCAGTTATTTGTCGGATCAAGGGGGCGAAGGTACCAATCATTGGTATCGCGTGATCTTGAAGGAAGGCAAAAACAGGGAGGTACGCCGCATGTTTGAAGCGGTGGGACTGACCGTCAGCCGCCTGATGCGTGTACGGTTTGGCCCCATTAATTTACCGCCACGGGTTAAACGGGGGAAATGGATCGAGTTGGATGATAAAGAGATAAAACGTTTGCTAAATTTAATTAAGTAGAAAATCTATTTGGGAAGCTGGCTGCGACTTAACAGGAAAACAAACGCATCACCCGCGCTGATTTCAAGCCAGGTGAAGGGTGTTTGTGGGAAAGCGCGTTCCAGCCTATCTCGATTATGTCCAATTTCAACAATCAACAAGCCTTCTTCATTTAAATAATTTGCAGCTTCTTTTAATATCACCCGGGTTGCATCCAGCCCATCTTCTCCACTTTCCAGTGCATTTCGTGGTTCATGGCGGTATTCTTCAGGTAATCTATTCATCGATTCCGCGTTGACATAGGGAGGGTTGCTGATGATGAGATCATAGCGGCGTCCTGATAATTCAGTGAATAAATCAGACTGAAGCAGATGGATTCTCTCCTGTAACATATAATCAGTCACATTTCGGCGAGCAATAGCCAACGCATCCGTTGAAATATCCACTGCGTCGATTGTGGCATTCTCAAAAGCGTGTGCCATTAAAATTGCAAGGCAACCTGATCCAGTACAAAGATCCAATGCCGAATGAATATCATCGGGTTCTGCTACCCACGGCGTGAGCTGTGTTTGCAGTAATTCCGCGATGAATGAGCGCGGCACGATGACACGTTCATCCACATAAAAACTGAAATCCCCCAGCCAGGCTTCGTTGGTAAGATAGGCTGCCGGTCTCTTTTCGGTGATGCGGCGTTCAATGATGTTCAGTACCTGCGTTTGTTCTTCGCTGGTGAGATGTGCGTCAATAAATGGCGCGAGCTGATCAAGTGGGAGATGCAGGGTATTTAGAATAAGATAAGCGGCCTCATCATAAGCCGTGGCAGAGCCATGGCCAAAGAAAAGCTTGGCCTTATTAAACTGGCTGACGGCGAAGCGTAATAGATCGCGAATAGTATGAAGTTGAGCTTTTGCTTGAGTGAACATGTTGTCGTTTTAGTGTGTTTGTAAAAAATTAACCTTAAGTATCCGCAGATTAACTCTGAGTGAGGGGATAAAATCTATCGGATCAAGGCGTAAATTGTGAGTTTCTCAAGGAAAGGAAATGACATAAGCGCCCCCATCCCTGATTTTTGCCACAGAGGACACAGAGAAAAAATGAGGTTAAATCTCCGTGTGCACGTTGGTTTTTTAGATAAACTTAGAAAGTCAATTTGAATGAAGTTTATACAATTTTGAAAGACAGCGATATTGATTTTATGCACACTGCGCTTGAACTTGCGCAGCAAGCGCAGATGATCGGCGAAGTGCCTGTCGGTGCCGTGGTGGTGAAGGATGGAATAATCATTGGACACGGCTACAATCGATCGATTGCGGCGACGGATCCCACGGCCCATGCTGAGGTGATGGCGCTGCGGGATGCAGGGCGAAATATGGGTAATTATCGTTTGATCAATTGCACGCTTTATGTGACGCTGGAGCCTTGTGTCATGTGTATTGGCGCGCTCTTTCATGCACGAATCACCCGCTTGGTTTATGCTGCGGCAGATCCCAAAACCGGTGTTTGTGGCAGCGTAATTGATCTGCCCGCCGAGATGCGACTTAATCATCACATGCAGGTAACCAGCGGTGTGCTGGCAAACGAAGCAAGCCTAATGTTGAGGCAATTTTTTGCCGTGAGGCGCAAGACGATAGGGCAGGACAGGAATGAAAGTTAATATCAGTATTGCGCAGCAGCAACTCGATTTGTTGGATGATAACGGTCATATCATAGATCAGTATCTTATTTCTTCAGCCAAAAATGGAGTCGGGCAGGAGAATGGAAGTTTTTGCACGCCATTAGGAAAGCATATTATCCGTGCCAAAATCGGCAAAGACCAGCCAATCAATACCGTGTTTATCCGGCGGCGACCCACTGGTGAAATTTATACCCCGGATCTGGGTAAACGTTATCCTAAGCGTGACTGGATTCTAACGCGTATTTTGTGGCTCTCAGGTCGCGAACCCGGCTTTAATCAGTTTGGAACGGTGGATACCATGCGTCGTTATGTTTATATTCACGGTAGCCCGGACAGTGTCGAAATGGGCAAGCCGGGTTCTATCGGATGTATTCGCATGCGAAATTGTGATTTATTAGCGTTGTTTGACAGGATACCTGCTGGTACAGACGTGGAAATCAAGAATTAGCCAGATGGATACGTCATATATGCATCAGGAGGCCATCTTATTCTGTAATGTCCAACCGCGCTTGAATGGAATTAAACTGTGAAACCATGTCGTTATCCGCGATACACTTTGTCTCTGAGGTGCAACTGGTGAAACGCTGCCTGCCTGCGTCAGGCCGAACATCTTCGCGATCGCTTCAGTGGCATGTCTCCCTTGCTGTAAGAATATTTGGTGGATTCTTTCCAGCACTCGTCAGGGTTCTGGTTTGGTCTATTACTGTAGCAGAACTACTTCGGTGCAAGCGTTACCGGGCGCACCAATGATGATTTATACGTTATAGTTCAAAAGTAGGTGGTAAAGTGGAGGCGGATCTATTGGATCGAGTCTGAGTGTCGGGTTATTATTCATAACGCGTGTTCTTTTAGCAACATACAGATCGAGCATCATGGCGATTCAATGCGATGCCATTTAATTGGAATGTGATTTGTAAGTTGGAGGAGGTTTTCATGAAATTTAAAGAAAGAGCCCTAATGCAGATTGAGTTGTTTTGTTTTGCGCTTGTTTTTACATTAACGCTGTTATTTTCTGTCACGCTGATGGCAGAGGAAATTGGCAGTGTCTCAACAAAATTTAAGATGCTGGGTGCAAACGACAAAATTGTCATTGAAGCATTTGATGATCCAGATATCAGCGGAGCGACTTGTTATTTAAGCCGAGCTAAAACGGGGGGCGTCAGTGGGGTAGTGGGAATTGCTGAAGATACCTCAGATGCTTCAATCGCTTGTCGGCAGGTCGGGCCGATCGTTTTGTCCGAGAAAATTAAGCATGGAAAGGCAGATGGCGACGAAGTGTTTAAAAAAAGCACATCACTGTTGTTTAAATCATTACAGGTGGTTCGTTTTTATGATCCGAAGAGAAACGTGCTGGTTTATTTGACTTATAGTGACAGAATTATAGAAGGATCACCTAAAAACAGTATTTCAACTATCCCTATAATGCCATGGCGTTAAACGATATGAATGGATAAGATAAGCAATCAGATGAGAATTCTTTGCTGTTTGATTAGTCAATCATTATCATTAACAAGAACGGAAGAATGAAATTCTTTCATTGATGGCATTTAAGTCGCCATACAATTATAATTGTACGTTTTTCCCATTACTCACCAGTTACTTACACTATCCTCCATGCAGCTATTTGCCTTTGGTATCAATCATCATACCGCGCCGTTAGGCGTGCGTGAGCAAGTTACCTTCCCAGAAAATTCAATGGAAGATGCACTGCATGATCTGGTAGGACATAGTCCAATCAAGGAAGCTGCGATTGTTTCTACCTGTAATCGTACAGAAGTTTATTGCAGTACGGATAAACCGGATGTGGCAACGAAGTGGCTGGCCGATTTCCATCACTTGAAAACGCAGGAATTGGAGCCTTATCTCTACTTGTTGTCGCGTGAACAAGCGGTGAAGCATGCTTTTCGGGTTGCCAGTGGGCTTGATTCCATGGTTCTGGGTGAACCACAGATACTCGGTCAGTTGAAAAGCGCGGTGAAATCAGCGGAACATGCAGGCACACTAGGCCTGCTGTTGCACAAGTTATTTCAACGCACCTTCTTTGTCGCCAAGGAAGTGCGTACTTCCACTGAGATCGGCACCAGTTCCGTTTCCATGGCTGCGGCTGCTGCACGTTTGGCAGAGCGCATTTTTGGTGATATCGCAGAGCAACGTGTACTGTTTATCGGGGCAGGTGAAATGATTGAGTTATGTGCCAGTCATTTTGCGGCACGGAATCCGAAACAAATTACCGTTGCTAATCGTACAGTTGAACGCGCAGAAGCGTTGTCGAATCGTTTTAATGCACAGGCTATTTCTTTGAGCGACTTGCCGGAACAATTGGCATTGCACGACATTGTGGTGACTTGTACTGCCAGTCCGCTGCCAATTCTTGGAAAAGGTATGGTGGAGCGTGCTATCAAGATACGTAAACATCGTCCAATTTTTATTGTTGATTTGGCGGTGCCACGGGATGTTGAATCAGAAGTGGCAGAACTGGATGATGTTTTTCTCTACTACGTGGATGATTTGTCCGAGATTGTTAAGGAGGGGCTGGATTCGCGCCAGAGTGCAGTGCAACATGCTGAAATTATCATTGATTCTAACGTGGTCGATTTTATGCGTTGGATGGCATCGCGTGAGTTGGTTCCTACGATCCGAGCACTACGTGATCAGGGGGAGCGCTTCCGGCGGCATGAATTGGCCCGTGCCAGCAAACTTCTGGTCAATGGAGAAGATCCTCAGAAAGTTTTAGAGTCACTCAGTAAAGGCCTTAGTAATAAATTTTTGCATATTCCTTCCAGTACACTTAATCACGCTAATGCTGATGAGCGTGAAGACTTGGTGGAGCTGATCAATCAGCTGTATCAACTACATCGCCCGCAATGAAAAAGAGCATGGCGACCCGCCTTACTCAGTTGAGTATGCGCATGGAAGAATTGAACCACTTGTTGAGTAGTGAAACGATAACAGCGGATCTTGATCGGTATCGTAAGTTGACCCGGGAGCATGCAGAGATCCTCCCGATCGTAAGGCTTTATAGCGATTATGAGCAAAGTGATCGTGATATTCAGACGGCTCGAGAAATGAGCACTGATCCGGAAATGCGTGCTTTTGCTGAGGCTGAAATACAGGAAGGCAGGGAAAAGCTGGTGCAGATTGAAGCGGAATTGCAGAAGCAATTACTGCCAAAAGACCCTAACGATGAACGAAATATTTTTCTGGAAATTCGGGCGGGTACAGGAGGAGATGAATCTGCATTATTTGCAGCTAACTTGTTTCGCATGTATTCAAGATTTGCTGAACGGCAAGGCTGGCAGGTGGAAATCATTTCACAGAGTTTGTCCGATATTGGCGGTTATAAGGAGATTATCGCTAAAATTATTGGCCAGGGTGCCTATTCCTGCCTTAAATTCGAATCAGGCGGTCATCGGGTTCAACGCGTGCCTGTTACTGAGACGCAGGGACGCGTCCACACTTCCACTTGTACCGTAGCAGTTATTCCAGAAGCGGATGAAATTAGCGAGGTTCATTTAAATCCCGCCGAGTTAAGGATTGATACTTACCGTGCATCCGGTGCGGGTGGCCAACATATTAATAAAACAGATTCGGCGGTTCGTATTACCCATTTGCCCACAGGCATTGTGGTTGAATGTCAGGATGGGCGCTCACAACACAAGAATAAGGCACAAGCCATGAGTGTTTTAGCCGCACGTATTTATGATAAACAAATGCGTGCCCATCAGGCGGAACAGGCTGCGACACGGAAATCTCTGGTTGGTACAGGTGAACGTTCGGAGCGTATTCGTACTTATAATTTTCCACAAGGGCGGGTTACGGATCACCGTATAAATCTTACGCTCTATAAAATGGATCAGATTATGGATGGAGATATGGGTGAAATTTGTTCTGCATTGATGGCCGAACATCAGGCGGAGCAATTAGCTGCATTGATGATGGAGTAAGGTGAGTTGGTCTGTGCTATATTGAATAAATCCTGTCCGGTCATTAAGACAGTATGCAGCTAGTCACCATTGGACAGGCGCTACAAAGATCCTGCCGGGAAATCGATCATACGGATATGCGGATATTGTTGCAGCATGTGCTAAATGTAGATCATGCCTTTCTTCTTACGCACCCGGACCAAGTGCTCACGTCTAAGCAGGAGGAGATTTTTGATCAATTAGTCGCGCGACGTGTAAATGGTGAGCCTGTCGCTTATCTGACGGGCGAACGTGATTTTTATGATCTTACCTTTAAAGTGACACCCGCTGTTTTGATCCCGCGACCGGAAACTGAGTTGCTGGTTGAATTCACACTAGAACGAATCCCTGCGAATCATGCCTGTCGCGTTCTGGATCTTGGAACCGGTAGTGGTGCAATCGCGATAACGATTGCCAGGCATCGTCCCCAGGTTAGTGTTGTTGCCGTCGATTTGTCAGCGGATGCTGTTTCAATCGCCAGGATGAATGCCAGGAATCTTGAGGTAAATAATATATCGATTGTCACCAGTGATTGGTTCGGTGAACTTTTAGGAGAGAAATTTGATCTGATTGTTTCCAATCCACCTTATGTTGCTGATGGTGATTCACATCTCAAACAAGGCGATCTTCGCTTTGAGCCACGGATGGCATTGGCGGCAGACGCAGATGGCATGGCATGTATAAAAAAAATTATTAGCGCAGCAACAGAATATCTTGTGCCGGATGGTTGGTTATTGTTGGAACATGGCTATGATCAGGCGGCTGCATGTCGTCAGTTATTGGAAGAGGCGGGCTATAGGAATACATTTTCCCGTCCGGATCTGGCTGGCATAATGCGAGTTAGCGGTGGCGTTATTTAATTTTCCTTCTTAAGGGCACCTCTAAAAATTCAAAGTTCTAAACAAAACGAGGCACGAGTAAAAAATGGTGACGCAGCATATGTTTGATATGTAAGGAAACATTTTTTGCGAGTAACAAAGTGTTGTGACGAAATCTGGATTTTTAGAGATGCCCTTATGGTGAAGGGAGATTTCAGTATTAGTATTATTTTATTTAGAGAGGACTTAGAAATGAGCGTAAAAGAGACTATTGAGCAACAAGTCACAACAAACCCTGTCGTGCTTTATATGAAGGGTACGTTAGCACAGCCACAATGTGGTTTTTCTGCCAATGCGGTCAAGATTCTTGATGCTTGCGGTGTGGAAAATATTGTTGCCGTGGATGTGCTGGCCGACACGGAAATTCGGCAAGGGATTAAAGACTACTCAAACTGGCCAACAATTCCGCAACTTTATGTGAAGGGTCAATTTATTGGCGGTTCCGATATCATCACGGAAATGTACGAAAATGGTGAACTGCAGAAACTATTTTAATCCTTAATGGGATGAGTGTTATACGCAACTTATTGTTTTACTTGTGCCAGAGTCAATTTAGCTGATTGCGGTGGCGATTATCCAGTAGCGTGCGAACTTGCCGATGGCCATGAATAACAAGGCCCATAGCCAATTGACTCTGAGCCATCCTGCGGCAACACAGAGCAAGTCTCCAATCAACGGTGTCCATGATAATAGTAATATCGGCGCGCCATGAAGGTGTGTCCATTCCAGCCCCCGCATGCTGCCACCAGACTTTTTAAGCAGCGTTTTTTCATCCGGGATGAATCGACCAATAATATATGAACTCATGCCGCCCAGCGTGTTGCCAATTGTGGCAAGTATCAGCGCAGACCAGTGAAGTTCAGGATAGGTTATCAGGACACCCACCAATACTGCTTCAGAACCACCGGGCAGGAGCGTGGCAGCAAGAAAACTACTGGCAAAAAGTGCCAGCAGACTTGATTGTTCATCCATGAAGAAACTGTCCGGCAATGAGGAATGCCATAGTTTAACCCGGATATATTCTGAAATGAAGTGTACCCATCAAACAAACTTATGGGCACCTCTAAAAATCCATATTTGCGAGCAGCCGCTTTGCGGCTTGCCTGCTTACCCTGTTTCGTCACCATACTTCGTTGCTCACAAAAAATGTTTTCTTACCTATCAATCATATGCTGCGTCAATATTTTTTATTCGCGCCTGGTCTTGTTTAGAATTCTAAGTTTTTAGAGGTGCCCTTATGAAGTAATCTGGTTCGTCATCACTAAAAGTCCGGTGTTAGCCATTTTTCTGCAGAAATGAGCTGCTTGCTGTTTTTTTCCCAACCGCTACAAACTTCTTAATATAGGCAATTGTTTTATCGGTCGCTCTCATTGCTAAAAATAATTTTCTGTGTAAACCATTTTTACCAATGCGAATCTTCTTGAGCCTGAGGCCATTGATTTTGTTATCTGCTAACCATTCTGGCAGGACGCAGACACCACGTTTTAATGCGGTCATTTGCAGCATGATTTCCAAGGACTCAATTTTCTTTTGCTTTACGGGCTCAAGATGAGATGGGGTTAGAAAATGTGTCAAAATATCCAGACGTTCTTGGGGGACTGGAAAAGTAAACAGTGTCTCCTTGGACAGGTATTCTGGTGTTAATTGCTTGATTGCTGCTAAAGGATGATCGGCAGCAACCAGCAATACGAGTTGATACTCAGCCAATGTTTCATAAAAAATATTTTCTTTTTTCACCAAGTCAGGCGTGATCAAGACATCAATGTGGTGGTTTAACAAGCCTTCCAGCCCTGAAAACTGGAATTTGTGCACAATATCGATATCCATATCGGGCATTTGTTGCATGAATTCACCAATAACGCCCGTTAACCATTCAAAACAGGGATAACATTCAACCCCGATACGCAAGATACCTTGCCGACCTTCACCATAGGCTTTGAGTGTTTTTTCCGTCTGTGATAAAACCGGTAAAATCTGATCGGCAACGGCTAATAATAGATCGCCTGCCTGAGTCAGCCGTAATGTTCGGCCTTCCCGCTCCCATAGCGTCACCCCTAGTTTTTTTTCCAGATAACGGATCTGATGTGACAAAGCGGGCTGGCTTAAACATAAGGCGTTAGCAGCTTCTGTTAGCGTGCCGTTTACATGCAGCGCCTGTATGATTCTGAGATGGCTATGTTCGATCATCTATAATAAAACCTTATTAAAAGCGCAAAATTTATCATTATTATTTATCTTTCGGTGTCAATAGAATAGCCATCCTATTATTGCACTTGGTGTAGAAAAAATCATGGTAACAACACATAATCTTGGATTTCCCCGTATTGGTAAAAAAAGAGAATTAAAATTTGCCTTGGAAAATTACTGGAAAAAAGTAATTTCTAAAGAAACGCTTCAGGAAATTGCGGCCAACCTCCGGCGAGCGCATTGGCAAGATCAGTCAAAACTTGATTTGGTTCCGGTTGGCGATTTTTCAATGTACGATCAAGTGCTGGATACCAGTTTTATGCTGGGCCATATCCCCGCCCGCGTGAGTGAATTGCCGGGTGATGAACTGGATAGTTATTTCCGTGTGGCAAGGGGCCGCTCCTTATCCGATGATCCCACCTGTTCCTGCGTGAGTGCCGGTGAAATGACCAAGTGGTTCGATACCAATTACCATTACATCGTACCTGAGTTTGAGCAAAACACACGGTTCTCACTCAATGCAAACAGGTTGCTGCAGCAGATAGAAGAAGCAAAACAACAGGGTATTCAAGTAAAGCCGGTCATTCTCGGGCCAGCCTCTTACCTGTGGCTGGGAAAATCCAAGGATGGATCAGACAAACTAAACCTGCTGGATGACCTGGTGAATGTTTATGCTCAATTACTTCATGAGCTGAAAAATGCAGGCATTCAATGGGTGCAAATGGATGAACCCGTATTGGTAATGGAACTTTCCCAGGAATGGCAACATGCCTTAAGAAAAACTTATTTTCAATTACAGGCCACACCAGTAAACCTGCTGGTGGCAACCTACTTCGGCCAGCTACAGGGTAATTTACAACTCGCCTGCGAGCTTCCCGTTAATGGACTGCATCTTGACGCGATCACTGCAAAAGATGAAGTAGCCAAAGTGATTGATTGGTTGCCTTGCCATAAGGTTCTATCTCTCGGCATTATTAATGGGCGGAACATCTGGAAAACAAACCTGGCTGAAACGCTGGACTGGTTGGAACCCATTTATTCGCGTTTGCAAGATCGGCTCTGGCTTGCGCCCTCCTGCTCGTTATTGCATGTGCCGGTTGATCTGAATAGTGAACAGCAATTGGATCGCGATATTCAGTCATGGCTGGCATTCGCGGTGCAGAAACTGGATGAACTCGATACGCTTGCCAAGGCGCTCAGTCAGGGGCGAGATGCGGTTACCGAAGAACTGCTAGAGAATGCAGTTGCGGTAACCAATCGTAAACAATCAAGCCAGGTACATGATGAATCGGTGAAAAGGCGTGTGCTTGAAATTAATAACGCGATGGGTATACGCCATTCGCCTTATCAACAACGTGCGGTCATACAACGGGAAAAGTTTAATTTGCCGCTTTATCCAACCACGACCATTGGCTCTTTTCCACAAACCCGGGAAATCAGGCAAGCCAGACAAGATTTTCGTACCGGAAAGCTATCAGCAGCGCAATACCATCTAGCGATGCAGCAGGAAATTAAAACCTGTGTGCGCGAACAAGAAGCACTGGGACTTGATGTACTGGTGCATGGCGAACCGGAACGAAATGATATGGTGGAATATTTTGGCGAGCAATTAACCGGTTATGCCTTTACTCAGTTTGGCTGGGTACAGTCCTACGGTTCACGTTGTGTCAAACCCCCCATTATTTATGGTGATATTTCACGCCCCCAGGCAATGACCGTGGACTGGATTCAGTATGCCCAATCATTAACCGACAAGCCAATGAAAGGCATGTTGACTGGCCCCGTCACCATGTTAAACTGGTCTTTTGTCCGCGACGACCAGCCACGTGCAGAAACCTGTATGCAATTGGCCTTGGCCATAGGTGATGAGGTATTGGCTCTCGAAAAAGCCGGTATCGGTATTATTCAGATTGATGAGGCGGCGCTAAGAGAAGGCTTGCCACTTAGAAAAACACAATGGAAATCCTATCTTCAATGGGCCATCCGCGCCTTCCAGATTGCCGCAAATGGCGTAAAAGATGAAACACAGATCCATACCCATATGTGCTATTCAGAGTTCAACGATATTATTGAAGCCATTGCTGGAATGGATGCCGATGTGATCACGATTGAAACCTCCCGTTCCGATATGGAATTATTGGATGTGTTTGATCAATTTCATTATCCCAATGAAATCGGACCCGGTGTCTATGACATTCATTCGCCCAATATCCCTTCTATAGATTCAATGATTGATTTGATGAAAAAGGCGGCACAGCGCATTCCGGCGCAAAGATTATGGGTCAACCCGGATTGTGGATTAAAAACCCGCAGCTGGGACGAAGTTAAACCTGCTCTGAGCAATATGATTGCGGCAAGTAAACGACTATCGGGTCACCTGAGCTCAACGGCAGTCGACTAATTTTTATAAATTTTTAAAACCAACAACTGTTTACTGAGTACCGGTTTTTATTATGGTATAAACTTTAAAAATAATTTAACGTGTAAAGTTGCTGGGTTTAGTTTGTATATTGCACGAGTTGCCGGGAACCCTGTTGCAACCTGACAGGTTCAGCTTGTTTAACGCGATAACAACAGTAGTCGTGAGATCGGGTGAGAAGAGCTGCCAGTCGAAACGGTAGTCAGTATAGGTACAAACCTGGTGATATGAGGTAACCTATTGATCATACTTGTTTAACCATTAACTTATGCCGAAACTTACGCACTATGTGGTCTAGCTGTAATTTGACTTAGAGAAATTATTTAGCGATGATACGCATGATTATTATTCATTCACCTCCGTTCAAAGGGTAAAACCATGACAACTAATACAAACAAAAGTATATTCAAGCAGAAAGTAGAAGCCATTATTGGCGCTAAGAGTTTACTTCAGCATCCTTTTTATGTTGCATGGACTGAAGGTAAGTTAACAAAAGAACAGTTGCGGCATTATGCTGAACAGTATTTTTATAATGTACTGGCTGAACCCACTTATCTGAGCGCCGTGCATTTCAATACTCCGCACGTTCACTCTGAAACCAATAGTGGCGATATCAGTGTGCGGCAGGAAGTTTTAAAGAACCTAATTGACGAGGAGCATGGTGAGAAAAATCATCCTGCTTTATGGAAAGCTTTTGCTTTTGCGCTGGGTTCTGATGACAAAAGTTTGGCTAATGCAGCCGCGCTGCCCAATACCGAGAAACTGGTGTCCACATTCCGTGATATTTGCCTGAATCAGCCTTTTTATGCGGGTCTTGCTGCATTGCATGCTTTCGAATCACAAGTTCCAGAAATTGCCGCCGTAAAAATTGATGGCTTGGCTAAATTCTACGGCATGACAAATCCTGAGGATTATGAATTCTTTACCGTACATCAGGAAGCAGACATCTATCATTCTCAAGCCGAATGGACCTTAATTGAGCGCTTTGCTGACACCCCCGAAAAGCAAGCGGAGGTGCTGGCCGCAACGGAACGCGCCTGTGATGTACTGTGGGGCTTTCTTGACGGCATTCATGATAACTATTGTGCCGATCTTATCTGTGACCAGAAAAAAATCGCTGTTACATTACATTAAGCAGTTTTTTTCAAAAAGGGCAACCAGATCTGGTTGCCCTTTTTGTTATTTTGCCAGATATTCTGAGTCCTGATTTAATGGGATCTATCGTTTACCGTTTTTTCTAATGCATTCAGCATCATTTCTGCCACATTGAATCCCGTTTGCTGAGTAATTTCCTGCATACCGGTTGGACTGGTCACATTAATTTCAGTAAGAAAATCACCAATCACATCCAAGCCCACCAGCATTAAGCCTTGGTCGAATAAAGTCGGGCCAAGTACCTTGGCAATTTCCAGGTCACGTTTAGTCAAGGGTTGTGCAATACCGGTGCCGCCGACCGCAAGATTGCCGCGTATCTCGCCCAGTTTAGGTATGCGTGCAAGTGAGTAGGGTACGGCTTCTCCAGCTATCAGAATAATGCGTTTATCTCCCGCAGAGATTTCGGGAATAAAACATTGCGCCATAATCGTGCGTGTACCATGGTGTGTGAGTGTCTCAAGGATGACATTGATATTGTGATCAGCACTTTGAACACGGAAAACACCGGCGCCACCCATGCCGTCCAGTGGTTTAAGGATGATGTCACGGTGTTTGCCCAGAAATTCACGGATAAGGTTTTCCTGTTTTGTTACCAGTGTAGGCGCAATAAATTGTATAAATTTCGCAATGCTGAGCTTCTCATTAAAATCACGCACAGCACGTGGACCATTGATAATGTGCGCCCCCTGTGTTTCTGCAAGCTCCAATAGATAAGTGCTGTAGACATATTCCATATTAAATGGCGGATCTTTTCGCATCAATACTGCATCGAAGGCTTGTAAAGGTTGCTCTGTAATATCACCTGTTTGATACCAGGAATATCCATGATCAGTTTTACCAGTCAATTCCAGATGACGTGCAAAACCAACCACTTGATGATATTTCCAAACAATATCTTCCTGTTGCATGACAAACAATTGATGCCCTCGGGCAGCGGCCTCGCGCATCATGGCAAAGCTTGAATCCTTTTTGATTTTGATCGAATCCAGATGGTCGAGGATAAAGGCGAGTTTCATTGTTTGTTTTATTAGGCTATGGATGACTTAGAAAATAACGCCTGTTTTCGCTTTATGAGCAACGCCGTATTGCGATGAAACGGGGTAAGCAGGCAAACCGCAAAGCGGCTGCTCGCAAAATTGGATTTTTAAAGGTGTCCTTTATTGATATCATTGTGCTCCAGTTCTAATGCTGCAGCCAGCAACGCGAGGCGCGCCACAACACCGTAAGCATAAAAGCGATTGGGGGTACTGTCTGGGAGGGCTGCTCGATCAGGAAGCAGGCAAGTGGTTTCAAAAGCCAGTGGCACAAAATGCATCCCAGGGGCATTGAGATTCTCGTCAATTGCACGACCCGTATGTACCCGGTAGAAACCACCTACCACATAATGATCGATCATATAGATGACCGGTTCCGCTACGGCCTGATTAATACTCTCAAATGTATATACACCTTCTTGCACCAGTACATTGGATACCTGCAAACCCTCCTTTACAACTGACATCTTGTTGCGCTGTTTGCGATTGAGCGTATAAACATCGGCACCATCTTTTAATGTCATGATACCCATTCCATAGGTGCCCGCATCAGCTTTTACAATGATGAAAGGTTTTTCTTTAACTCCGTACTGTGCATATTTTTCTTTCAGTTCAGATAGGATGTCATTAGCAGCGCTGGCGATGCAATCGACCCCATCCTTTTTTTGAAAATTGATCTTGCCACAAGAGGCAAAACGAGGATTAATGAGCCAGGGATCAATATCGATCAATTCGGCAAATTCTTGTGCAACATTATCATATGCAGAGAAATGCCTGGATTTCCTTCGTGTTGACCAGCCCGCATGCAGCGGTGGGATTACAACTTGATCCAGATTTTGCAATATTTCTGGCACCCCCATCGAAAGATCATTATTAAGTAGTACCGTGCATGGATCAAAGTTGGCAACGCCAAGTCGATTATTCTTGCGCACAATAGGCTCTAACGTAAGTTTATTGCCATCAGGAAGGTCGATTTCGGTGGCGGCAGTAATCTCTGGTAATAGTGTGCCAATACGTACATGCATGCCAGCATGGCGCATAATGTTCTGTAGTGTGGCTAGATTCTGTAAATAGAAGGTGTTACGTGTGTGGTTTTCTGGAATCAGTAGTATGCTGTGAGCATCCGGGCAAATTTTTTCTACAGCGACCATCATTGCTTGTACACAAAGTGGAATGAATTCTGGATTGAGATTATTGAAACCGCCGGGAAACAAATTGGTATCAACGGGGGCGAGTTTAAAGCCACTGTTGCGTAGATCGACCGAACAGTAAACTGGCACAGTGTGATCACGCCATTTTCCACGGAACCAGTGCTCGATAGCGGGCATGGCATTAAGGATTCGGTTCTCAAGATCGAGAATGGGGCCACGTAAAGCGGTAGAGAGATGAGGTATTGGCATTGGTGTTGTCTACTGGATCAATGGAATGTTGGTGGTATTATAGCATTGCATATTCTCTCGATTTTTTCTGTATTGGCGAACAGGGAATAATTTATTAGGTTAATTTTAGCAATGGTGATCGTTGTTTCGTGCTAAGGAATGGCCGTTTCCTTGAGAACAAATGGACTTATGAGCACCTCTAAAAATCCAGTTTTGCGAGCAGCCGCTTTGCGGTTTGCCTGCTTACCCCGTTTCGTCGCAATACGGCGTTGCTCATAAAAAATTTTCTCTTACATATCAACCATATGCTACGCTCAATTTTTTCTCGCGCCTTGTCTTTCCTGGAAACTTGAATTTTTAGAGATGCCCCAGAGTTGTCAGTTGTTGTCCGTACGCATGATGATACGGATATAGACTTGCTGAAGGAGGTGGGCGCAACTGAAGTCGTCGCAGAAATTATGGAAGGCAGCTTGATGCTTGTATCCCATGCGTTCATGTTTCCAGGAGTCTGTCGGACTTAAGTGATCGTAGCGAGCAAAGTGGGAAAGCGAGGACAGATTGGCCGGATTTTGAGGCGCATAGTCATTCTATGCAACGAAAAATCAGGGTAATATGAACCGCTTGTCCCATTTGCGCAG
>JAUXRH010000091.1 GCA_030682075.1 Nitrosomonas sp. | reverse complement strand
GTGTTTATAGCACGCCGCTTTTTAATTTTTGCTGCGTTACAGTTCGTTGTAATAACACGTTATTACGCCTCATTGTGCCTTGCCAAAAATAAAAATCAGCGCACTTTAAACTCCATTCAACTGAGGTTTTTAGGTTGAAGGCCTATAATTCTTAGGGGCTTAAATAAGATTACCTCAGTAATAATTGAAAAAGGATTGAATATGATTACAAAACATATTGATTACCTGGATGGCCGTACGCAGTTGGAAGGCTATTTGGCTTATAACGAAACAGAAGCGCTCAAACCTGCGGTACTGGTTTCCCATGACTGGAGTGGACGGCGCGAACGCGCTTGCAAAGCAGCTGAAAGAGTAGCCGCAATGGGTTATGTTGGCTTTGCACTGGATATGTATGGCAAAGGCATTTTTGGTGCCGATGACGATGCTGCAGGTAACGCGGCTTTAATGAGTCCTTTCGCAACAGATCGCGCACTGTTGAGACAAAGAATAGCCGCCGCATTAAATGCCGTTCGTCAACTACCGCAGGTTGATTCAACAAAAATAGCGGCCATGGGCTTTTGCTTCGGTGGTCTGTGTGTATTGGAACTCGCTCGTTCAGGTGCGGATGTGCAAGGCGTAATCAGTGTTCACGGTATTTTTACACCCGGGAATGTGGCCAATGAAAAAATTACATCAAAAGTGCTTTGTTTACATGGCCACGATGACCCAATGGTGCCGCCGGAACAAGTGCTCGCTTTTGAAACTGAGATGAGTGAAGCAGGGGGTGACTGGCAGGTACATGTCTATGGCGGTACCATGCATGCTTTTACCAATCCTGCCGCCAACAACCCGAGTTTTGGGACGGTTTATAAGGAAGTGGCGGCCAATCGGGCATACCAGTCGATTGCTAATTTTTTGGGTGAGATTTTTTAGTACTGACAACGCTTGGCCGGGTCAATTGAACTTGCGATTCCCCGTGGTCTTGCCACGGGGTTGTTTATTGTGGGTCACACAAATTTATAATAGCCTGTCTGACATAAGGAATGTTGTAATAGGAGTCCGTCTTGACGAGAACACGTGAATTTGATGTTAATGAGACTCTGGACAAAGCGATGCATTTATTCTGGGAGAAGGGCTATGTCGAGACTTCAGTGCGCGACCTGGTTAAGTGCACAGGCGTTGCCCATGCTGGTCTGTACTCTGCGTTTGGGGATAAAGAAGGACTCTTCAAGGCTGCTGTTAGAAAATATTGTCTCAATATAGCAGATGAGATGTTCGGTGTTCTTGACCACAATAATGCCGGACACGCTGAAATTGAACACGTTTTCGAAATCATTCTGCAAATGAATAAAGATGGGTATTAGGCGACAATTAACCTGTCCGGTATGACGACAATTAACTTGGCCGGTTGAGTGAAATTAGAAGCATGTAAAGTTACCTCTTAAAAAGGAGGTGAATTTGTCAGGCAAACACATCACTCAACAACAAAGGAATTTTTA
>JAUXRH010000090.1 GCA_030682075.1 Nitrosomonas sp. | reverse complement strand
GCATTATTCATCATGCTCACATTATAGAAATCGAAGGAGAGAGTTATCGGAAAAAACAACAACTGAAAAAATAAATCACTATCATTCAACCGGACATCTTAATTGTCGTCAATGTGGACAAGTTAGTTGACGCGAGACAATTTCTTCTATGTTGATGCCATATAGCAGATCGTTCATTTTCTCAGCCTAAAAGAACAAGATCATTGCAAAACTTGATTGGATTTCATTTTGACAAAAGAAAACCGACAAGCAACGTATTCAGAAGTTGTTATTGCCTGTCGGATATAAGGATATTAAAGAATGATGTGGCTTTGAAAGAGCAATTTAATGACTAACACTTGCATTTATGTACCCGTTAAAAAGCCTATCGAGAAACTCAGCAAGTTGGTCATATTTTCTTCTGAATTTATTTCTGCGATTATTTAATTTAACATAATATACATTATTAGCAATTACAGATAATGCCACTTACTAAATCTTTGTACTTTGTAGTCCTACCAACAAAATCATAAATAATCAAAAAGAGTTAATTTCGAAACTATCATAAACGATTTTTGAGCCGCTTCAAGGAATAGTTGTTGCTGATTCATATTAGATATTGCTTCTGCATAATCTACATCTTCTAAATGAGATATATTTTTTTGAATTTGAATTGCAGAATCTTCACCGACACCCTGTAATGTATCTATTTCCTGTAATCGAGCGCCGACTGAGGCACGTACAGTTAAAATATGGTCCAAGTCATTCTGTAAATTTTGTAAGGCCGTATTTAATCCATTTGTTAACTTGATTCCATTACCATTTCCTGTTCCCGAAATAGTATTGATTAAGTCATCGATTGTCTTAAAAATACTCTGATTTGAACTTGGTGAAACGGTAAATTTGTCACCATTGGCAGGAGCTCCCTTAATACTAAACTGAATGCCATCAAAATTAATGGCATCACCGCTGGTATAAGGGATAGGCAAGCCAGGCGGGACCGCAGTTCCTAAAGTTGTATTGACAATAGCATAGGTTGTTATACCAACTGCAACCGTAAACGTAATATCATAGTTATTACCCGTTAGACTCCCGGGTGTTGTCACTGTACCAACATCACTTACGCCGGTACCTGTATTTGTTGAATTCGCGGCTGTTGCAAATACACCATTGCCATTTTTTATTCGTTCGAAGATATCAGTCCCAGAGTCACTGGTTGAGATCTGGCGTGATTCTCCAACCTGTACCAAACGTTCGCCCTGATCTCCATTATATTGAACACCTGTAGCAGTTGATGCGAATGGCCTTGTACTTCCCTGAAAACCAGAAAATAGAAATTGTCCAGTCGCATCCGTACTATTAGCATATGCCATCAATTCTTCAAATCTACCACGAAGTTCAAGTGCGACACTGTTTCTATCCGAATCTGTAAATGTTGCATTACCCACATTTACTGCTGCGGTTTGTACATTTTGAATAAGCTTTGTTACACCCTCCAATACACTTTCAACTAAACCTAAATTAGCTGTAGCATTATTACGGTTCTCAGAGAATTGTTTATTAAGTGCTGCAGCCTGGTTAAGATCAATCGCTCGTGCTGCAGCAGTGGGATCATCTGCAGGTGACTGGATACGCTTTCCCGTTGAAACTTGTTGTTGGATTTTAAGTAACCTTTCCTGCTGTTGTAGTATGGAATTAATACCTTTATCTTGTATGGTATTTGTACTAACGCGCATAATAGTTCCTTATTAACAATAAGCTATCTCATATTAATCAAGCTATCAAATAATTTGCTGCTTATTTCTATTATTTTGCTTGATGCTTGATATGCTTGTTGATAGCGTAATAAATTGGCTGCTTCTTCATCCAAATTAACCCCTGATAATGATTGTAGTGATTGATTGGTCTGCGCCAATAAATTTTTCTGTGCTTTACTGGTTACTTCCAGTTCACGTGTTTTATTACCAATTTCGCTGACCAGTTGTGCATAGGTTGACTGAAAGGTAGCCGTACTGCCGATCAAAAGATTCTTGGTTTGCAACCCACCGAGTAACAAGGCATTACGATTATCACTATTGCCATTATTATTTGGACCAATTGTAAAAATATCCCCAGCCGCAGGGTTTCCATTGATCTGGACAGTAAATCCATGAAAACTGATATCGGCGCCTTGTGTAAAAACTTGATTCAGAGCGGGTAAGCCGGCGCCTCCTCCAGTTACATCAAACTGACCATCTAGAGGGCTATGAAACGTAATTGTGACTAATTGTTGCAAATCCGGATCAACAGGTAATGGATTAACACTTCCCGCACTGATAGTTCCTGACCCAGTATTGGTTAAAGCTTCGGTAGTGCGAATTGGGGCCGCAGCAGCAATCTTGGCTGTTTCAGTAATAGCAACAGCAATGTTTTTTGCGCCATTACGTGTCGGTTGTATTATAAAACTCTCATTAGCGTTGATAACCGCACCGCTGATACGTATTCCATCAAGTGTTAAGGGCGTTGCACCTGAAGGTAAAGCGACCGTGCTATTAGAGGTGTTATCTGACAACCGTGTTAAAGTATAGTTAGTGCCGTCAAATGTAAATTTATAGTCACTGGTGGTAAGTGCATTAATATCACTCATACTTGTTGTAATATTTGAAGCTGGATTATTGCCTAAAACTGAGATCACCTTTGGGCTTGGAACTGTAAAGAAATTCCCACCCAGATTGCCGTTCAAATCTTGGCCAAGATTATGCTGATCATTAAAATTTTGAGCTAACCCAATGGCGAGGCGACCCAGTGCATTCTGTGCACTATCCAACGTTTTACTACGGAATGCTAAAAGACCACCTAAACTTCCACCATCCTGTAATTGTTTTTCTGGAATTAAAACTGTATTGTTACCCGAAGTAAAACCAACGGTTATCTTAGCTGGATCTTCAGGTGAGGACACTGCCTTAAGTGTCATTGTTTGTGAGCCAACGACCAGTGGCTGACCAGTGCCAATAAAAACATTAAAGGTGCCATCATTCTGACGTATAACACTGGTATTAACTAATTTGCCTAACTGTGTTGTTAGTGCTTCACGCTGGTCTAATAAATCATTGGCAGGATGACCACCTGCCTGTGCCTCGGATAGCGTGATATTGTAATTAAGCTCAGCAATTTGTTGAGCGATCGCGTTAATTTCTCCGATACCAGTTTCAATCTGAGCGTTAATACCTTCACGTGATTCTGATAAACGCTGATCCATAACCTGAAGTCTTGTTACCAACGCTTGTGAATTACTTAGCAATGCCTGACGAGATGGAACAGATGCTGGATTGGTCGCAACATCCTGCACGCTACTGAAAAAACTTTGCAATGCAGGTGATAACCCAGCACTTGAATCGCCCAGCAAATTATTAATCTGCGCTATTTCTGAGAAATAAGAATCTAACTGACTGCTTTTAGTTTGTGCTTGTAGTGATTGGCTTACAAGAAACTGGTTATAAACCCGTTGAATCGTCGAAACATGCACGCCGCTCCCGATATATCCACCACTTGTCGATTGAGGTGTATTCGCACTCTGTATGACCTTCTGCCTGTTATAACCGGGTGTATCTACATTAGTGATATTGTGGCCAGCTGTCAGCAAATTGGATTGTGCTGAATTAAGGCCTGATATCCCGATTCCTAATATACTATTTCCCATAGTTTTACTTTTATTGTATGCAGAATGTGCGGAGCAGAATGCTGTTTGATTAGCTTATCGGCAATATATACAAAGAATTGATAGCCACAAGAATTTAAATCATCAGTTGATCTTTTATTGGGCTGCTATTTATTATGCGAATTAATTTGTCTGCATACATTGGGTCTGTTGCATAGCCTGCTCGCTGCAGTCCATTTGCAAATACTGAGGCATCCTGGCTTTGAAGTACATTTACATAGCGAGGGTTATTTAATAACAAATTCGCATAATCCTGAAAACTCTCTGCATAGGAGTTATAAGCACGGAATTCTTCAACCATTTTCTTTGGAACACCATTTATATATTCTGTCGTAAGTACCTTAACTACAGCACCATCCCAGCTCTTTCCTGCTTTAATTCCAAACAGATTGAAGCTGGTACTGTTATCAGCATGTTTAATTTCATGTTTCCCCCACCCACTTTCCAAAGCTGCCTGGGCTATCATAAAGTGAGCGGGTATGCCTGTTGTTTGTTCCGCAATCTTGGCGTGTGACCATACTGAGCTAACAAAATCCTTTGGTGCATTAGATAATATCGACCTTGAGTTAGCTGTCGTTTGCGGAATTGCCTGAATCTCATTTCGATGAGAAATTACCTGCTCCAATTGGTTCGGCTTATTCGGATTTGTCTGATTGGTTGGCCAAAGTGAGCCAGAAATATCACCCGCTTGTCCAGATATTGGCGTGCCTGGATTACTATTCGGCGTGTTTCCTCCAGGCATATTTTCATGCGTACTAAATGTTGAATCTGATTGCAAGGGTTGTATAGATGAGCGTGTTAACTGTTGCACCATCATATCAGCAAGACCAACACCTTTTGCAGACATACTTTGCGCTAATTGCTGATCAAGCATTTGTGTATAAAACTGTGTTTGTTGGCTATCAAACATTCCATTTTTTGGTGTTGCATCACGCATAGTTTTTAGCATCATATGTACAAATAATGCTTCAAATTGCTTCGCAACTTCTTTAAGTGCGTTATCTGGGTCTTGTATTGCTTGCAAGCGCAGGTCATCAACACTTCTAGTATCAATTGCTAATTTGCTTGAAATATCATATGTATTGATCATTTGTCGTAATCTTTAAATTATTTCTAATTCAGCCCGTAATGATCCAGCTGCTTTCAATGCTTGCAATATTGCCAGTAGATCCTGGGTTGTTGCGCCAATCGCAGTTAATGCATTTACTACTTGGCCGAGATCTGCACCACTTCGTAGTACCATTAAGTTACCCTCGTCAGTCCGTATTTCAACTTGCGCACGCTGAGCCACCACCGTTTCTCCTCGTTCCGCAAATGCACCGGGCTGACTAATAATAGGTTCACTATTAATAATTACAGATAAATTCCCATGAGCTACAGCACTTGCTTCCAGGGTGACCGCTTGATTCATAACAACTGAACCGGTACGTGCATTAATAATAACTTTTGCTGATGCCCTTGCTGGAGTAACTTGAATGCTTTCTATTTGTGAAATAAACATGACGCGTTGATTGCTGGCAGAGGGTGCGCGCACCTGTATCAAGCGGCCATCGATTGCAGATGCGGTATCAGGCTGAAACATAAAATTAATAGCTTCAACGATACGCTGCACGGTTGAGAAATCTGTTGTGTTAAGCTCCAGATTAATGTATTCGCCCTGCCCTAACGTTGAAGGCACCGAACGTTCTACTGTTGCACCACCGCTGATCCGTCCAACACTCAGGTGATTAATCTGCACACTGCTACCTGCAGCAGCCGCTCCCGCGCCCCCCACGAGAATGTTACCTTGGGCCATGGCGTAAACCTGGTTATCAGCCCCTTTGAGAGGAGTCATCACAAGTGTTCCACCACGCAGGCTTTTTGCATTACCCATTGAAGATACGGTGATATCTATTTGCTGCCCAGGTTTTGCAAATGCGGGCAATGTCGCAGTGACCATTACAGCAGCGACATTACGTAACTGTAGATTAGTGCCCGGTGGTAAATTGACTCCCAGTTGTCCCAGCATACTGATGATACTTTGTACCGTGAATGGTGTCTGGGTCGTTTGGTCGCCACTGCCATCAAGACCGACAACCAAACCATATCCAACTAATTGGTTTCCACGTACACCCTCAATTGTGACCAGATCCTTGATACGTTGAGCGGAACTGATGCCAGGAAAAAATAGGACAAATAGTAATAAGAAAGAAATTATGACCTGTTGTAATAATTTATAGTTAATTATCTTTCTTGTTATAAATTGAGATCTTTTCATATTAGTTTGCCGACCACCGTAAATTTATAAATCAAAATGGCGAAGCATTGAGAAAGAATCTTGAGAGCCATCCCATGGTTTGAGCTTCATCGATATAACCGTTAGCACGATATTCAATGCGCGCATCAGCCACTTGTACCGAAGAAAGCGTATTACCCATGATATTAATTGGATTTACTATGCCAGATAGCCTTATAAACTCTTGTCCCTGGTTAATTCCGATCAGTTTTTCACCACTTACCAGCAAATTGCCATTAGGTAAAACTTCAATCACAGTGACAGTAATTGTGCCTGTAAAATTATTATTGCTGGAACTTGCACCACTGCCATCAAATGTATTACTAGACTTTGTTTCGACGTTTGCCTTTTTTAGTAAGGTCAAAGGTAGCCCAAGAAAACTAGGGACTGAAAGTTCCATACCACCCGTACGGTCAACATTACTACCTGATTTTTTGCTGGCATTGGTTTTTTCATTAAGTGTAACGATTATGGTGTCCCCTACATTACGTGCCCGTCGGTCTTCAAATAATGGGATGTATCGGCTTCCTGATAGTCCACTATTGATAGTCTGCTGAAAGATACTACCCGTTGGATTTTCTGAAGTTACTTGTGCATTAGGACGCAGTGACGCAGGCTGATGTATGGTAGTTGATGGCGTCATGGCACAACCAGTCACGATGAATAGCAATATGATAAATATCAGGCAGGATCGTAAGGTTCTTTTTCCTATATTAGTTTTAGTTCTCATCGGATTTCTCAGCCTTTAAATGAGCCTGTTACGCTTAAAGTTGCGCTAAACGCTGTAGCATCTGATTTGAAGTCTCAATCGATTTTGAGTTAATTTCATATGCACGCTGCGTCTGTATCATATTGACTAATTCTTCCACCACATTCACATTAGAAGTTTCCACAAAACCTTGATTTAACACCCCCATTCCATTAGTACCCGGCGCATTTTCATTTGCAACCCCACTTGAGGCTGATTGTAAATAAAGGTTTTCTCCAACTTTTTGTAATCCCGCAGGATTAATGAATCCAGCTAATTGGATATTGCCAACTTGAAGGGGCGTTGCTGAACCAGGCACCATTGCAGATACCGTACCATCGCGGGCAATCGTAATGTTTAGTGTGTTTGGTGGAATGGTGATGGCTGGTTGAATTACATATCCACTGGAAGTGACGAACTGACCATTAATATCCGACTGAAATGCGCCATCACGTGTGTAGGCAGTCGTTCCATCAGGTTGCAGTACCTGAAAGAATCCTTCACCTTGGATCGCAACATCGCGAGGATTACTTGTCTGCTGTAAATTTCCCTGAGTAAATATACTTTCTGTTGACACTGGACGAACACCAGTACCCAGCTGCAATCCAGAAGGTAATTGTGTTAGTTGTGATGATTGTGCACCAGGTTGTCGTATCGTTTGATATAGCAGGTCTTCAAAAACAGCCCGCGCACGCTTGAAGCCATTGGTGCTGACGTTTGCCAGATTATTTGCTATGACATCCATCTTAGTTTGTTGTGCGTCAAGACCAGTCTTTGAAATCCATAAAGATCGAACCATAATGTTCACCTCACAATAGTTAGTCGCGTTATTTTCTAGATCCCTATTTCAAAGAATCGGCTGATTGCTTTTTATCCTCTGAAAACCATGATTTCACTAGCCTGTTGTGCATTCTGCTGAGCATTATCCAGGATCTTCATCTGCATATCGAACTGACGAGCCAGCGAAATCATACTGACCATCTCATGCACAAGATTTACATTACTTCCTTCCAATGCACTATCGACAAGTAGTACATTTGCATCCGCCAGTGCTTCACCTCCCGCTCGAAGGCGAAATAGGCCGTCATTCCCTTTTACGAGCTGATTCTCTGGTGGGTCAACTAATTTGATTCGATCAACAAGTGTTACGATGTTTGGCGAGGGTGTAATTGGTACAGCTGAAACCGTACCATCTTTGGCTATCGTGATCTTATTATCAGGCGGTAAAGAAATCACACCGCCATCACCTCTCACATTATGTCCATTATGCGTTTGCAAAATACCATTGGCACTAACTTGAAGATTGCCCTGACGGGTGTATGCTTCTTCACCATTTTCAAGTTTTACCGCAATCCAGCCTGAGCCTTTTATCGCTACATCAAGAGCTCGTCCTGTCTGCTGAATAGCACCTGGAGTAAAGTCCGCACCTGTTGTTGAATCAACAACGAAAGCACGTGTTGGCAAACCATCACCAAATATCGGTGCTGATCGAAATGTATTAGTTTGAGCACGATAACCCGTGGTACTTGCATTAGCCAGATTATGTGAAACGGTGGCTTGTTGATTCAGTGTATGCAATGCACCTGTCATTGCCGTATAAATCATGCGGTCCATAATTTTCTCTCAGGTTTATTTATTTTTAATCAGCAGGTTATAAGTGAAATCATAAAAATACTTAGAGTTGGATTAATGTTTGCAATACTGCGTCCTGAGTTTCAATCGTTTTGGCATTTGCTTGATACACACGTTGAGCGGTAATCATATTAACGAGCTGGGCAGTCAGATCGACATTTGAATCTTCTACTGCGGAAGCTTGTAAAGCTCCTAAAGGACCGGTACTTGGCACACCTACCAATGCCGTTCCAGATGCTGAAGATTCAGACCATCCACCATTTCCTCTGGGAATAAGGCCTTGTGGGTTACTAAAATTAGCTAACACAATCTGGCCAAGATTTCGCGTTTCACCGTTGGTATAACTTCCACTTATCATGCCATTACCCCCCACACTAAACCCAGCAAGACGACCAGACGCAAATCCATCCTGACTCAATGAGTTGACACCAAAACTGCCTCCGAATTGTGTGGCCTTACTCAAATCCATACTAAAAACAAGTGGCGTTGAAGCATTGTTGGCTGTCCCTAAATCTGTCGCAATCAAATCCAGAGAAATCGTTGTGGTTAGCGGTGCGGCGGGTGTTGTTAAAATACCATTAGAATCAAATATAATTGATTGAGGAAGGCCAATTCCAGATCCCAAGTCAACACCAATAGGCACACCAGTTGCTGAAGATGCGCCATCAACAGTTGCATATGCATTCCATGTCCCGCTAGTCGGTGTTTTCTGAAAATAGAGGGTCATTACATGAGAGTTTCCTAAACTGTCAAAAATTGAGCCTGAAGTTGAGCTTGTATATGTATTTGGATCCGTTGCATCAAAAACAGGAAGAACCGCAGGAGAAACAGTACGGGAATCCAGGTTAAAACCTGCTGAAAATTTCGAGGTTATTTTTGGGTTGATATCAGCAGTAGATAACTGCAAATTTGCCGGTTCGGTTTGAAGAATTTTACCTGCTGCATCAGGTAAGTAACCCATGAGATTCAAGTTCTGGCTATTAACAATATAACCACTGTTATCAATATGAAATTGTCCATTACGACTATAGGTGACTTCACCCTCATTACTCATGCGAAAAAAACCGCCACCATTTATTGCAACATCAAGCGGATTGTTCGTTGTACTAATATTGCCTTGAGAAAATTGTTGTTTTACTGCAGCAACCTCGGTCCCGATACCAATTTTGTTGCCGCCTCCGCCACCCAATGAATTCGCAAAAACATCACTGAATTCAACCGTGGATTGCTTAAATCCAACAGTATTTGCATTTGCTATATTGTTACCAATCGCATCCAGATTTGCCGATGCCACATTGAGTCCACTCAGTCCATGTTGAAAACCCATGACGCCCTCTCCTAATTAGAATATTTGCTTGATGCCTGACAGCCCAACGAATCCTAAATCCCCTACATCCAAGATTGCACCTTTTTTATCAGGTGACACGCTATTCACAGTGCCCAGCGCAAGTGTCGTAACGGGAATATCATTACCACCTTGTTTTGCACTTACTGAGAAACTGTAATTTCCATTGGCAGCAGTTGCGCCGCTGTCAGTAACACCATCCCAGACGAATGAACTCACGCCTTCAGCTCGCGGCCCTAAATCTAAATTCTTAACCGTTACTCCCGTACTATCCTTAATTGAAACAACCAACTTATCAACTGACTGTGGAAGTTCAATGCCTGCAACAGCTGCATTATTTTCCAGCATTATTGATGTGCCTGGAATCAAAACCCCACGTCCAATCATAGATGACGCTTCCAGTGACCGCGTCCCTTCATAACCAGAGAGAAGCAGTTTTAACGTATCATTGAGTTTCTCAATACCGCTCACCGTACTTATTTGAGCCATCTGACTGGTCACCTCGGCATTATCAAGCGGATTAAGTGGATCCTGATTTTGCATCTGGGTTACCAGTAATTTGAGAAACCGATCCTGCGGATCCAATGCGACTTTCTTAGCTGCATCAGCAGCAGGATTTCCTGAAGAGAAAAGAGAAGTAACGCTGGAGTCTTGAATGGTGGTCATTGTTATTCCTCTTATTGTCCGATTGAAAGTGTTTTTTGTAACAAATTCTTGGTTGTATTCATCATGTCGACACTGTTTTGGTATGAACGCGAAGCAGACATCATATTAACCATCTCATCTACGATATTAACGTTTGGCATAGTTACAAAACCATCGGCATTTGCCATTGGGTGCTTTGGTTCAAAGACCTGCTTCATTGGTGAAGGATCGTTAATAACACCCGCTACCTTTACCCCACTTGGATTCCTATTCGCATTCTGAATCGTACTAAATACGACTTGCCGGGCTCGATAAGCTTCGCCGGTAGAACTGGTTGCACTGTTCGCATTCGCCAGGTTACTAGCAACTACGTTAAGTCGCTGTGATTGCGCGGCCATTGAAGAACTCGCGATATCAAATATATTAAATAGTGACATTTATTATCTCTCCTGTATGGCTGATAGCAGGTTTCTAATCTGAGCATTAATGAAAGTCAGACTGGCATCATACTTAAGTGAATTTTCAGCAAACCGGGTGCGCTCTGTATCCATATCGACGGTATTTCCATCAGCACTTGGCTGCTGAGGTACACGATACAATGTCTGTGAATTCACAATATTCCCCGACCCTGGGGTGATATGCATGGGCGAAGTAGTCCTCATTTCCGATGTTCTGGAACTTGATGAAAGTGCATCACGCAGTACACCAGAGAAATCAATATCTTTCGCCTTGAAGTTCGGTGTGTCAGCATTGGCAATATTGCTGGATAATATTTCTTGCCTGGCTGTACTGAGCGAAAGTGCTGTCTGGTGGAAATTTAGTACGTTATCCAGTTTGCTGTTCATTTGAGTATCCTAAATTAACTTCTATATCTTTCTTAAAGCATATAACATGCCAACAATACTAATCCCTATTTTCAATTGATAAATGGATGAATAACGCCTGAAATTGCCTTTATCTTCGAGTATGAAGGTTGACCCTTGTGATTATCATGAATATGTGGCGGCAAGAATTGCCGTATGCGGCAAGAACTATAGGCACTAAACTCACATACCTCCAAACAATCCAATCATTGACTAAAAATAAGATACCCATGAAATATAGATTGATTTCAAGTTTCAGCATATTTCTATTAGCTAGCTTTTCTATGCTCTTATCCGCATCAGAACATAACCAGTCAGCCAAATTTCAACAGATGGCAGAAGTTTTAGAATCGGTAGAAGATTATGTTCGGCATGAAACCAGAGGGTTACAGGGGGAGGTCATTATTAGCGGGAGTAAAATGGACGATCGAATAACACTTCCAAAGTGTTTGGAGCTAGAGCCTTTTATTCCAGCGGGTGGTCGTCTATGGGGAAACACTTCAATTGGTGTTCGATGTCATAGTCCTAAGACATGGACGATTTATGTCCGAATTAATATCCAAGTAATGGCGGATGTTGTTCATGTTGCTCGTCCACTTACCCGTGATCAACCATTGACAGCTGAGGACATTACATTACAGAGAGTCAATCTTACGCAAGTGCCTGACGGTATCTTTACAGACCCATTTCAGGTAATTGGTAAAATACCAGTGACTAATCTACCGTCAGGCCAGTTACTGCGTGAGAACTCTCTACGTTTGCCTTATGTCATCCTTAGTGGACAAAAAGTAACATTACATATCAAAGGTCGAGGATTCAGTGTCAGTTCGGAAGGAAATGCACTTGCCAATGCGGCTGAGGGACAGGTTGTGCAGGTTCGCAACCAATCGGGTCGTATCATTAGCGGAATAGCTCGACATGATGGAATTGTGGATGTCAGACCATAAGACTACGAACAACCCCCGATATAACTGTAGGGCACCTCTAAAAATCCAATTTTACGAGCAGCCGCTTTGTGGCTTGCCTGCTTACCCCGTTTCGTCACCATACTTCGTTGCGCACAAAAAAAGTTTCTCTTACCTATCAATCATATGCTGCGTCAATATTTTTTATTCGCGCCTGGTCTTGTTTAGAACTCTGAATTTTTAGAGGTGTCCTGTAGCTGTTTACCGCCCTATTCTTTCTCATGATGTCATCATTTGCTGGCTGGAGAACCTGGTAATTGGTATCATATGCACCTGCGTTGATTATCCAGCGGATTGCCGATCATCTTTCAAAAGTTATCAAGAAAATTAGATTCAAATAAATTGAATCATTGCTCAGTGAAATTCCTTTCTTTTAGAACACTATGCAACAGCTTAATGAAATAAAAACGATCTTATCAAATGTATTTGATCTTGGAGAGCGCAAAAACTCGCTCACACCCGATTCAATCTTACTGGGCAATATTCCTGAATTTGATTCGGTGACCGTAGTGACTTTAATTGTTGCATTAGAAGAACACTTTAATATAAAAATCGAGAATGATGAAATCACGGCACAAACATTTGATACATTAACTAGCCTGACGCAATTTATAGAACAAAAAACAACAGGGCATCTCTAAAAATTCAAGTTTCCAGGCAAGACAAGGCGCGAGAAAAAAATTTGAGCGTAGCATATGGTTGATAGGTAAGAGAAAATTTTTTATGCGCAACGCCGTATGGCGACGAAACAGGGTAAGCAGGCAAGCCGCAAAGCGGCTGCTCGCAAAATTGGATTTTTAGAGGTGCTCTTAAGGAAGATATTAAAAAATTATGATATGCAGCATGACTGGCTATGCAATAACTACAAAAGAGATTCCATGTGGTTCCTTAAACTTGGAATTGCGTTCGGTAAACAGTCGTTTTCTTGATATCCAGTTCCGTATGCCAGATGAATTCCGCTTATTGGAATCCACAATCCGAGATTTATTAAAAACGCAGATAAACCGTGGGAAAATTGAATGCCGTTTGAATTTTTCATCACGCTTTAGTACTGAACACCCGCAGCAAATAAATCCTAAATTACTTCAAAAGTTAGTCGAATTAAACCATAGTGTAAAATTATCAATACCGGAAGCACAAAGTTTAGGTGTTGCGGATATTCTTCAATGGCCCGGAATGCTGGAAAGTGACACACTGCCGATTGAAGATTTACACGAAACCAGCTTGGCGTTATTAAAGACTGCGCTAACTGAGTTTTCGGCAACACGTATGCGTGAAGGCGAGAAACTAAAAATTATTTTATTAACGCGCGTTAATCAAATGCGGCAGCTATTATTGATTATAGCGCCAAAGATTCCCGCGTTATTGGCTGAATTCGACGAGAAACTCAGGTCTCGGTTGCAAGACGCCACCATAAATCTAGAAGATGACCGTATTCGTCAGGAAATATCTCTTTTTGCCGGAAAAATTGATGTCGATGAAGAGTTGTCTCGTTTGCATACTCACCTGGATGAAGTCGAGCGGATTCTAAGTAAAGGGGGTTCTGTCGGCAAACGGTTGGATTTTATGATGCAGGAACTTAATCGAGAAGCCAATACAATTGGCTCAAAATCGGTAGATATGGAAATATCCAGGATTTCTATAGAATTAAAAATACTGATCGAACAAATGCGAGAGCAAATTCAGAACATTGAGTAAATAAAAAACCAAGTTTTTCTGTCTCCTTTTCGCCTAGCTTCATTTTCATCTTCTCCATCATTCATGAAAAAACAGCAGCGGCATTAAGTTCGGGAGCTCGCAGCTAGTTCATCCCGGCTATTTTTGTTGCCTCCTCTATACCATCAGCTTCGCAGTGCATCAACCGCTGCAACATAAGGTTCACCAAGCGCTTGTGCTACCGCCGCATGCGTTAGTCTGCCACGATAAATGTTAAGACCGTTACGCAAATGAAGGTCATCCATCAGTGCGTTTTTATAACCCTTAGCGGCGAGTGCTAAGACAAAGGGCAGCGTCACATTGTTCAACGCAAAAGTTGAAGTGCGAGCGACGGCACCGGGCATGTTGGAAACACAATAATGTACCACGCCGTCAACGGTAAAGATGGGATCGGCAAGGGTGGTCGGTCTCGAGGTGGCAAAGCAACCTCCTTGATCAATAGCAACGTCGACCAGTACAGAACCACGGCGCATTTTACTGACCATTTCGCGGCTAACCAGCTTTGGCGTTGCCGCTCCGGGTACCAGCACCGCGCCAATGACTAGATCGGCCGCCGTCACATGCGTCTCAAGTGCATCAGCGGTTGAGAATACGGTGTTGAGTTTGGAACCAAACTGGAAATCCAATTCCTGCAAACGGTGAATCGATTTATCAAGGACGCTGACATGTGCTTCCATACCCATCGCTACGCGTGCTGCATTGGTGCCGACAACACCACCGCCGATGACCACCACCTTCGCCGCAGCAACGCCCGGCACGCCACCAAGCAGCATACCGCGGCCACCTTGATTCATCTCCAGTGTATGAGCGCCTGCCTGGATCGACATACGACCAGCAACTTCACTCATTGGCGCAAGTAACGGCAGACTGCCGTGTTCGTCGGTAACGGTCTCGTAGGCGACAGCAATGCAACCCGAGTCAATTAATCCTTTGGTTTGTACGGGATCGGGAGCCAGATGCAGATACGTGAACAGAACTTGTCCTTCCCGCAGCAAAGCAAGCTCTGACAGTTGTGGTTCTTTCACTTTCACGATCAATTCAGCACAAGCAAATATCTCTTCCGCTGTCTCCACAATCTCAGCACCAGCGGTTACATATTTATCGTCGCCCAGATCAATTCGAAGGCCCGCATGCTTCTGCACCATCACTTGATGCCCGTGTGCAATAAGTTCACGTACCGAAGAGGGCGTCAATCCAACACGATATTCTTGTGTTTTGATTTCCTTAGGAACACCGATGAGCATGAGAATCTCCAGTGGTAGAAATTAAATTTTTTATAAAAAAAGAAGGTACTACATGCCAGAAAAAAATAAGGATCCATTTCTGTTGACAGAATCAACCCATGCCCGTCCTTACTTGAATGCCGCACCCGTCAACAGGCATGCATAGCAATTTCACAGCGATGTTATCAAGCAATATTCGGAGTTTGGTTTGGATGTTACTCATCATTAAATCATCCCACCATTAGCACCAATATCTTGTCCAGTAATCCACCTGGATTCTTCACTGACCAGAAATAAAACGATTTGCGCAATGTCGTTTACTTCTCCAATGCGCCCCAGCGCCGCCATCCCCGCCATCCGTTTAATATCTTCACCCGTTTTTCCGGTTATAAAAAGTTCAGTGTAGACAGGACCAGGAGATACTGTATTGACCGTAATTCCTCTCTCACCTATTTCTCGAGCAAAGATACGGGTCAATTGTTCAACAGCACCTTTAGTCGCCGCATAAAGGCCATAATTGGGCAGCATCAATCGTGTTACGGTACTGGATATATTAACGACTCGCCCGTTGTCAGCGAGTCGCGTAGCGGCTTCACGCAAGGTATAAAAAACACTTCTGAGATTAACATCGATGATTTGATTGAATTCATCGTTACTGATATCTGCAATTTTCTTGAAAATCAGGATTCCCGCGTTATTAACGAGTATGTCAACCTGACCAAAATGCACTATCGTCCGTTCAAAAAGCCTATGTACGGCAGCTGCATCACTGACATCTGCTTTAACCGCAAGACATTCACCGCCTGCCTCTGTTATTGCTGTGCAAACAGTATTGGCTGCTGTTCCATTTCTGACGTAGTTAACGATTACTTTTGCACCCGCAGCAGCTAATGTTCGCGCAATCTCAGCGCCGATTCCACGTGACGCACCGGTAACAATGGCAACCTTATTCTGCAGCGTTTTCATTAATTACAGATTTCAAATTGCCCGAGATCATTCCTGCACACCGTGATCTCTTAAAATACCCGCAATTTTCTGATGATTTCGCTTCAAAGCCCAGTGCAGCGCATTATCGCCCGATTCATTTTTAGTGCCAGGATCTGCGCCGTAATTTAACAGTAACTCGACCGTTTTAAGATATCCCCCCCTGACTGCCATCATTAAAGCAGTGGTACCGTTATCAGCGGTTGAGTTTATTTCAGCGCCCCCATCCAATAGTAATTGGAGTATTCGTGTATGACCATTTGAAGCAGCATAAAGTAGTGCATTCCATCCATTATTGTTAATTATCGCCCCGTTGAGATAAAGCTGTTTAACCAAATCCGTCAGGCCATGATAACTGGCAAGCATAATGGCTGATTCACCATACTTGTTGCGAATATTGAGATTGGCGCCCGCATTCAAGAGTAATTGCGCAAGATTCTCATTTTTTGTCCTGGCTGCAATCATTAAGGGTGTATAGCCCCGTCTGTTTGGGGTGTCGGGGCTGATACCCTGTGCAAGCAGTTTCTTCACAGCGGTCAGATTATTGTTTTCTACCGCGTGAATAAATTCATTCTGAATACCCGCATAGGCTTTTAATGATAACAAGATACAGACAACAAAAAGCAGAATAGTGTTCGTGCTGCATTTAACTGATAAACAACGCATTTCGGGAAACTTTAAATAAATTAAAAAAATTATTGGATGTTGCCGTCGCAATCTCATCTATATGCACGTTACGTAATTTGGCAATTTCCTCGGCCACGTACCGTACAAATGCCGGTTGGTTAAGCTTGCCACGGTATGGTACAGGGGCCAGATAAGGTGAATCAGTTTCTATTAGCATCCTGTCCAATGGAATCCTTTTAGCTACTTCCTTTAATTCAATTGCATTCTTGAAGGTTATAATGCCTGAAAAAGAAATATAAAAATTCATGGCGATTGCCTGCTGTGCCACTTCCCAGCTTTCTGTAAAGCAATGCATCACGCCACCCACCTTTGCCGCGCCCTCTTCTGCCATGATACGTAAGGTATCAGCCGCAGCAGAACGTGTATGAATAATTAATGGCTTACTGCATTGTAGCGCAGCACGAATGTGCTGTCGGAAGCGTTCTCGTTGCCATTCGAGATCACCTTTAAGGCGGAAATAATCCAGCCCGGTTTCTCCGATCGCGATAACTCGAGGATGTTCAGCCAGCTTCGTCAATTGAGCTGCCTGTGGTTCTGCCAGATTCTCATAATCTGGATGCACGCCTACCGAAGCAAATAGATTCGGGTGAGTTTGTGCCAACGCAAGTACCCTTGGAAAATCATCTAGATTGACACTGACACACAGTGCATGTGTCACATTATTTTCCTGCATCTTGTGCAGTAATTCGTCAAGATTACTTGCAAGCTCAGGGAAGTCCAGATGACAATGAGAATCAACAAACATGATAGAAAATCAACCGTAGTTTTAAATAAAAGATTTAGCGTGCTTCGCGTATGGCATCTGCCCAGCAATTAGGCGTTTCAAATAAGCGCACCTGCTCTAATCGCAGATTATTACCATAACTGTCCTGGTATGCTTCATTTAGAATACGAAAAGCAGCAAGCGCCAAATTTTCTGCGGTTGGTTGCGAATTAAATATAACTGTCTTATGATCATCCAGTGATTGCAAAAATTGCAATACCGGCGCATCTCCTGAATATGCAAGAAAAGCATGATCCCATTTATCAACCAGTACTGATTTAGCAATACGCTTCACTTCCGAGAAATCCATGACCATACCTTGCTCAACGACACCTTCGTCAGAGATAATATTGCCTGATAAGGTAATTTCAATAACATAACGGTGACCATGTAAATGGCGGCACTGACTATTATGGGTCGAAATGCGGTGTCCAGCATCAAATTCTAGTCTACGAGTAATTAACATACGTATGATTTTAACATTGCGATATATTTTTCTGAGATTGTAACATTGCCATCTACTTCTAACCTATTGAACACATCAAATCATAGCCGCGACACCGTGAATATGACCTATGTATATCCCGTTGTATCACGCCGCGCAGGGGGGATTTCAATAGGGATTAATCTTAACCCAAACAATGCCTGTAACTGGCGCTGTATTTATTGTCAGGTACCTGAGCTCAAACGCGGCACTGCACCAAAAATTGATTTACTCAAACTTGAAACAGAATTACGAGATTTTTTGCATGAATTGATACATGGTAACTTTATGCGGCAACAAGTGCCATTAGAAGTGCGACGTATCAACGATATTGCTTTATCTGGCAACGGGGAACCAACCAGCGCCAAAACATTTGAACAAATCATTTCCTTGATTATACAAATAAAAAACGACTTTCCTGAACTGCCCGCTGATTTAAAACTGATATTAATTACCAACGGCAGTCTAATTAACCGGCCTTATGTACAGGCAGGTTTAGCGCAAATGGCAAAAAATCAGGGTGAAATTTGGTTCAAGCTTGATAGCGCTACCCGGGAAGGGCGGCAGCGTATCAACAATACCCGGATGAGTTTAAATCAAGTACATGAAAATTTATCTTTGGCGGCTTCACTCTGTCCTACCTGGTTACAAACCTGTGTTTTCCAATTCAAAAATGAACCCCCAACAGAAAAAGAATCCAATGCTTACCTGAAATTTATTCAGGATTTTTTACAGGAGGGTATGTCACTTAAAGGAGTCCTATTGTATGGTATCGCGCGCCCATCATTACAACCTGAAGCATCACAGCTATCAAAAGTTACTGAAGCATGGCTGGCAACATTCGGCAAAAGGATTGAAGCACTGGGTCTGGCGGTTAAAATAAACTCATGACTATTAACGTATTTCATTAGCACAATAAAACAAAATTAATATGTTGCAGAAAAACAACATCAAGCAGATCTAAAGAAAATACGATATATCATATATATAGATAGTTATCTTTATACAAGTTGGTTGTTTATTTCTACCTTTAATAGACTAATTCAATTGAATAAAAACTAATCCAAGGTATTAAAACCAAACTTCAGGTAAAATTTTTGGGGATGGCTTTAATCAATCTGGTTAGTTTTAATGAACAATGTCATGCAATTAGGGTTCGTATAATTTAGGAGGATATATCAAATTCTCCACGAACACGGCAACACGAACTTTACTGATTTTGACATTTTAACAACAGGAGTTACAGTTATGAATTCGTCAAAATATTTTGATTTTTTATCAGCGCCTATTGCTGAATCAAAAGTACATTTGACAAAAGTAAGGCGTAGTAGCGGATTATCTAAATTCTGTTTGTGTTTATTGGGGATTCTAGGATTTTCTTTTCATGTTTTTGCAACTCTACCGGTAAGTACCGAAAATAATGCTGCAGCCGATACAGTAACCAAGCATGCGACCGATTGGTCTAAAGTTCCTCCCGTAACACCAATGCCACGCCCGGGAATGTTTGTTATGCCGCCACCAGGTCCAGGATATTATTCTTTATGGGATCAAATTACCGGCAAGGAGCGTGCGACACCCCCTGTCTCTCCGTATCCGCCTTTTGCCCTCCTGCCTACCTCTGCATTCGACATTGATTTCCGTTACCTGGAGAACCCGGAGCATGAAAAAGATTTCTTTGATCCGGTTAAACGTATGCATCTGGCTGACGACTGGCTTCTTTCATTTGGGGGCAGCTTCTGGTATCGCTATATGCGTGAAACAGATAGCCGTTTGAATGCAGCTGGCAAGAACAATGACTATAATCTAATCCGGACACGTGTTCATGCCGATCTGTGGTATCGAGATCAGTTTCGTTTATTTGCCGAGTTTTTGGATGCGCGGTCTTTTAGTCCAGAATTGAATCCGCTCGCTATTGATAGAAACCATACAGATATGCTGAATCTGTTTGCTGATGTTAAGTTGGGCAATATCCAGAATGCACCCGCTTATATCCGTTTTGGTCGGCAAGAGCTGCTCTACGGTTCGCAGAGATTGATTTCTACGTTGGATTGGGCCAATACACGACGAACCTTCCAAGGTGTTAAAACTTTCTGGCGTTCAGAAAAACTGGATGTTGATGCCTTTTGGGTGCGTCCTATGGATACGAGTAAAGGCGACTTTGATAACTGGGATCAACAACGAAACTTTTTCGGTTTATGGGGAGCCTATAAACCGATGAGAGGTCAGTTGCTCGACCTTTATTTTCTGAGCCTGGATGACAATCGAAATGTCAGTGCGGCGAATCTACTCCAAGCAAACATTCTGCAGGGAAACTCCACTGTCCATACCTTAGGTGGTCGATTTGTTGGAGATTACAATCGTTACCTGTATGAAATTGAAGGCATGTATCAATTTGGTCAGAGATCTAACCTCGATATTTCAGCTTTTGCAGTGGCTACTGGTGTGGGCTATCACTTCCAGTTACCAATGAACCCTCAGATCTGGGCTCGTTACGACTTTGCTTCAGGCGACAATAATCAGCAGGATGGCAGAAGCAACACCTTCAACCATCTTTTCCCTTTTGGCCACTATTATATGGGGTACATGGATCAGGTAGGACGGCAGAATATACATGATTTCAATGCGCAGATGACCTTGCATCCCAAAAACTGGTTTACGTTTATTGCTCAATATCATCGTTACTACCTGGCCAATAAGCGCGACTATTTGTATAACGCAGGTGGTATCGCTATCCTTCGGGATGCTACTGGACAATCAGGCAGCCATGTAGGCGATGAAATTGATTTCCGCACCAATTTTCATGTCAGTCGACATCAGGATATCCTTGTCGGTTACTCAAAATTATTCACCGGTAATTTCATAGAGAATCAAAGGCCAGGAATTTCACCAGACCTTTTCTATGTTCAGTATAACTTCCGCTTTTAGCGTATTTAGTTTGATCTAATCTTCGCAGAGACAGATGATCTTATTATCTGTCTCTGCGATATTTTTCTTAATCACGTATTTTGTTGAAATTAAGCTGAAAAAAGACAGGTAAGTACTACGCTTAACGCAGTAAAAATTCCTTTGCAATTGCAATTTGCTTACTATCCAGGAAAATGGGGGCATGACCAATACCTGTTAATTCAACTATTTCTGCTTTAGGCCCACGTTTTTGCATTTCTGCTGCAGTATCAGGACTTAATACATCAGATTCTGTGCCCCGCAATACCAATGTAGGTACCTGCAGCTGATCCCAATATCCCCACAAATCAATATCTTTCTTAAGCCTATCTTTCTTGAAACTTACCGCGATTTTTGGGTCATAAAGAAAACCATAGGTTCCATCATCATACTTGCGCGCACTGTGTTTCGAGAGATGATGCCATTGATCTTCAGTTAAAGGGCCAAAAGAAACTGAAATTTTCCTTAAATAAGCGTCGAATTCATCAAAACTATTGAAATGCGGATCTTTTCCAACATAATCAGACATCCTCTGCAAGGCAGTCGCAGGTATTAATGGTCCAATGTCACTCATGATTAGTCGGCGTATCGGTATCGGTATCTCTGGATTAATTGCCATTAACATACCAATTAATCCACCCATGGAGATACCGATCCAGTCGAGTTTAATATCGCCACGGTACTGTTTGCGGATATAGGTTAATAATTCCTTAACATCAGATAAATATAATTGATAATTGTCATAATCCTCCGCGTGATCGAGCCAATCACTTTGTCCACGACCGACTACATCTACACAGAAAACACGGCAATCTGTTTCTAAGGCATTGGCAAGGAAATCATAATCTCGACAATTACGGGTCAATCCATGAACACAGATGACGACATGAGGATTATTCCGCCCCCCCCATTCGGTATAGGCAATGTGATGGCTTTTTCCAACTTTATTATTGCTTAAATATGTTGGAACCAACAATCGTTTCGTATGCATCATCTGCTATCCGCCTAATTTGCACTAACCAGTTAAATTTCATTGAATTTTACCTTATCGAATAACGAAACAAAATAATCCTGTATATCGTCAATAAGGTTGAAGCTATTCCTTATAACCTTCAGCTTCAATAGCGAGTCTTAAGGGCACCTCTAAAAATTCAGAGTTCTAAACAAGACCAGGCGCGAATAAAAAATATTGACGCAGCATATGATGGATAGGTAAGGAAATATTTTTTGTGAGCAACGAAGTATGGTGACGAAACGGGGTAAGCAGGCAA
>JAUXRH010000089.1 GCA_030682075.1 Nitrosomonas sp. | reverse complement strand
CATCATAACACGGCTTTTTTTGACGTCCCGTAAGCAGGCTGGCGAGGCTAAAATGGGATCGGCCAGACAAAATGACTAAATTATACTGGAAGCGGCTTATTCCAGAATCCAATGTGCATAGTGCATGGATTTTTCAGCGTGAAAGGGAATCGAATTTTTCTTGCCCAAAAACCTGTCAAGTGTTTTTTGGATTATTTTTGAAGGGGGTGAGTAGTTACCATTTTTGAATGATTCGTCCCTATGCCGTATTAACATTAAAATTTAATCTCTCTGGGTCAAATGCTTCGACGTTGCTGTGGGGTAGTTATTTACAGCGCATGATCGATATATTAACTCCCCCCTATTTAGCGGACTCATCAATAGTCGCGATTGACAAAAGATACTTTATTACCGATTCATTTTGGTAGAAAACAGACTTGCCGAAACAATCATCAGGCCACCGATCCATTCCGTTCGTGACAGGCCTTCGTTCACGAGGAAATAGGCGGCAATCGCGGCCACTACCAGTTCAAACAATAAAATGACAATCGCCCGGTTTGCTGGAATACGAGTTAAGCCATATTGCAAGACAATACTCATAAAAAACATCATGAATCCAACGCCCAGTAACAGCAGCCAGGTATTGACTGAAATGTCCGAGATAATCAATGGTAAGCCAATAACCAGGCTACAGATCAGACCGACTAAGGCGCCACCCAGCCATATTGCAACCGATTTCAGCTGGATACTGTGGTACTGATCCTTGCGTACCAGTACATTGACCAGGGCAAACATAAAACCACCCAACAACCCCATCCAGTCACCGTAGGATGCAGGTAGTGGGAGGTGACCACCCGGCTGCCACAGCATGGTTACAGCACCAGTGAGCGAAAGTGCGATGACGCCATAGCCCTGTAAACTTAATCTTTCATTCAGAAGCAGCCGTGCAAAAAAAATGGTCCATAGCGGTGCAAGGTAAAACAGCAGGAGCACCCGCATTATTTCACCAAACAGAATACCCAGGATATAAGTGATATTCCCCCAACCAGAGAAAAAACAGATCCAAAACAATAAATGCGCTTTACCGTTAAAAATGGAGGCAAGCCGTATACTGCGATGGAATAGAGCCAACCCAAGCAATAACGCAATAAAATACGTAATCGTGGTTGATAGCTCACCACTAATTCCTGCTTGTTCCAGTAAACGGTAGGGATACCACGCCACACCCCACATGGCAGCGCCAAAAAGTAAGGCCGTGATGGGAAGTAGTGGATGCCCATTTCGTTTGTTCAGCATTAAATTACTCTTTGTATAATTTACCTGGCGCTTGTGCGGAAAATTGTTTTGGGTCTGTGTATTTGATGAAACCAAGCCTTGGGCCTATTGTATTACAGCATTTACTGATAGGCATGAAGGCGTGTATTAATCTTAATCCTGGAAGTGCGGCGGGAGAGTCAGTGCCAGCGGAAGAGCTGCCTGAATGTAAGTTGAAATGTTGGAGTGATTGATTTACTGAGAAGATAAAACACAGAGACCACAGAGAAAAGCCTGTTAAAACGTGAAAATATTTCAACTGTAGGTTTGAAACGTATTGAGTAATAAAAAAACAAAAAAAACTCTGCGTCCTCCGTGGTCTCCGTGTCTTAATAATCACTGAATCAATACATCCATAAATCGGCCATAATCCACCTCCGCACCCACAAAATATTTCCCGATGAATTCCCGGAAAGCTGGGCCTCCGACTGGAGAGAAGATGAATTCGGCCTGTGGATGGCATTTACCTACAAAGGCGTGCGGCAGGACTTTCGCTGGTGTGAACCGGGGACGTTCAGCATGGACTCGCCGCCGGATGAACCGCAGCAAGATGAAGATGAGTTGCCGCATGAAGTGACGTTAACCCGAGGTTTCTGGATGGCCAATACCACGGTCACACAGGTCCTGTGGCAAGCGGTGATGGGTAATAATCTCGGCCATTTCAACGGTGCAGATCGACCGGTGGAAAAGGTCAGTTGGGAAGACACGCAAGCCTTCATTGGCAAGATGAATGGCTTGAAGCAGGAGCTGAAGCTGTACCTGCCCAGCGAAGCGCAATGGGAATATACTTGCTGTGCTGGCAGTAACACACCATTTTACTGGGATGAACAGATCGATTCGGAGCCGGTCAATTTTGATGGGAATTATCCCTATAACCAAGGTCATAAAAGCGAGAACAGGGCACAGACCGTTGAGGTAAAAAGATTGCCGTGTAATGACCGGGGCTTATATCAGATGCATGGCAATGTCTGGGAATGGTGTCAGGATTGGTCCGCAGGCTATCCAGCGAAGCCCCTGGTCGACCCACATGGTACGCACAACATAATTCATGAATCGATGTCTGAGAGTCGGGGACTTAAAAGTAGGTGTACTGGAGATTCATGCTTTGCCTTGTAAGAAGAATCGTCCATTCAGCCTATTAGAGTAATAATTATAATGGATGATAGCGCGTTAAAAATAATATCAATAGGGATATTCCTTATTTCTCATTCGCCGTTCTTCTTTCGATAATGCCATTGAGCTAATCAACAGGACAAAACATGGGCGAGCACTCCGTAACTTATTCGGGTCAGTGTGAAATTGTGCCCATAATACGCATTGTAGGGACAGAAATACTCCGAAAACACGTGGAAAGGTTAAAAAGCTATGCCAAATGGTAGATTTGAATAAAAAAAGATAGCTTTCTCTCGTAAATTAAATCTACAAGATCAGACAACTTTGTCTCATCGTCCAAAACTCAATTGACCGACGTCTTCCAAGTTAAATCGGTACAATATGTCATTCTACTCAAACTTAGTTTCTCATCGTTTTAAATATGCCGATTTCACACCTGGATCCTTCCGCATTGCGTGTCACTATTGATCCCGAATCACTTGGGTTCTCGGAGACCTCAGTGTTACTTCATTATCCACTGTCATGGATTGGTCAGGAGCGTGCAGAAACCGCAGCTCACTTTGGTCTTGGAATGGCGCAGGCTGATTATCATTTATTTGTACTAGGAGAAGTGGGTAGCGGTCGGTCTTCTTTGTTAACGCAGGCAATGGCTAAAGCCGCTGCGGATAGGGCAATACCACCAGATTTATGTTATCTGTACAATTTTGAAATTCCTGAAAAACCGCTTGCGATACGCTTGCCTGCAGGAAGAGGGCGCATACTACGTCAGCATTTGATGCAGTTGATAAAATCTTTACCGATGGAGATATCGCAGCGACTGGATGGGCATGATTTTAAGATTAAAAGCGAAAATATTGAGAACAAATTTAAGGAAGAAGAGGCAAAAGCCTATGCGGAACTTGATGGCTTTGCCGATGCGCGTCATTTTACAATTCGTCGTGATACTGACCAGCTTTCCTATACCTTGCTTGATAAAAAAGGTGAGATCCTTACCGAGGACAAGATACTTTTGTTACCGAAAGTACGCAGAGTTGAAATCGATCACGCTGAACTGGAGTTACGCGAAGCGATTATTCATTATTTTGACAGGCTCAGTTCTTTCGAAAAAACCAAGAATGCAGCGCTGACTACTTTACAACGTCGTGTGGTCAAACCCTTTCTGAGTAATGCCCTAAAAAAGGTTCGTCATGGATTACAAAAACAAATAAAAGATTTTGTACGGTTAAGCAATTATCTAGATCAGGTCATGCAAGATATTCTTGATAACCTGACATTATTCAAGAATGACGATGCGAATGAGGAAAGACAACAGGCAGAGTTGGATCGGGTATTTTCTCGTTATCAAATTAATCTGATCGTCGATAATCATGATTTAAACGCAGCACCGGTCATTATCGAAGATAACCCTTTATTTCGTTCTTTATTTGGCAGTATCGAATATCAGTTTAAAAATGGAATATTGAATACAGATTTTACCCGTATTCGCGCCGGTAGCCTACTTAAGGCACATGGCGGGTTCCTTATGTTGCATCTCAGTGACTTACTTGTTGATGGTCTGGTATGGGATAAGTTACGTCGTTTCCTGCGAAGTAACCACTTGCAGATTGAGGAACCAGGCTCAGCTTTGGCTTCAAATATGGCAGCTTCACTTGAACCGGAAGTGATTGATGTTGATGTTAAAGTTATCCTGATTGGTTCGCGCGAACAGTATTATGCGATCCAGGAACAAGACCCGGAGTTTGCGCGTCGTTTTCGCGTGAAAGTCGATTTTGCTGAAAGTTTTGCTTCCAATGCTGAAACTTATCGTGCTTCTTCTATCTTTGTTGCACAGGTGTGCCAGGATTTGAAATTGCCGCATTTCTCAGCTGCTGCAGTCGCACGTTTGATAGAAGAATCTCATCGTGAAGTAAACGATCAGTCACGCCAAAGCGCTATTTTTGCGCGGACTGAAATGCTTGTGATGGAAAGTGCTGCATTGTGCGGCGCCCGTGCCGGTGACTTGGTTGGAGTGCATGATATAGAATCGGCGCTTCAGGCACGTACTCTGCGACATAATTATCCAGACCAGCGACTGCAAGAATCTATCGCGGCTGGTGATGTATTGATTCCAATGCATGGTGAAAAAGTAGGGCAACTTAATGGTTTGACTGTGATGGATCTGGGTGATCACAGCTTTGGTATTCCGATCCGTATTACCGCGCGTACATTCGCCGGTGAAGAAGGGTTACTCAATATTGAGCGGGAAGTTGAAATGTCGGGTCCAATTCACGATAAAGGTGTATTTATATTGCAGAATTATTTGGCTGCATTATTCGCACATATCGCACCGCTCGCGCTTAATGCATCGATTGTTTTCGAGCAGGAATATAACAGCATAGAAGGGGATTCTGCTTCTTGTGCCGAACTATACGTTCTGCTTTCATCTTTGTCTGGGCTGCCTCTTAAACAGGGCATTGCAGTTACTGGTGCTGTCAATCAGTACGGTGAGGTAATGCCGGTGGGAGGTATCAACGAAAAAATAGAAGGCTATTTTCGTATCTGTGAGAAAGCAGGTTTAGACGGCAATCAAGGAGTATTGATTCCACACCAGAATTACCGACATTTGATGCTGGATCACAAAGTTATCGAAGCTGTTGGGAAGGGGTTGTTTCATATCTATAGCATGCAATATGCGACTGAAGGCATCGAATTGCTGACGGACCTCGCGGCGGGTATCAAAGAGGAAGAAGTTGCCCGAAGTGTTAACTATCCACCGGATTGCATATTGGGTTATGCTCAAAAAACGCTACTTGCCTATCGTGAGGCATGCCTGAAGGCACAACAGTCAAAGTCAGATTTCAAGCGGTTTCCACGACGGTCTGAAAAATAATAATAACCTCACTTACCGTTCTAGTAGGGTGTCTAATGCTATGGGTAAAACAGCTGGATAATCCAGGCTAAAATGCAGGCCGCGACTTTCATGGCGCAACATTGCACTATTAATAATCAGGTCTGCCGTATCCACTAAATTACGTAGTTCCAGCAGATCGCTGGTTATACGAAAGTTAGCATAGTATTCATCAATCTCTTCACGCAGCAATTCAATTCGACGTTGCGCCCGCTGTAATCGTTTCGTGGTACGAACAATGCCCACATAGCTCCACATAAAGCGGCGCAGTTCATCCCAGTTATGTGAAATAACGATTTCTTCATCCGCATCAGTTACTCGGCTTTCATCCCATATTGGTAACGTTGTAATAGGCGTCTCTGGTTGATTTAGAATGTCTTGAGCTGCTGCCTGAGCGAATATAATACATTCAAGCAGTGAGTTGCTGGCTAAACGATTAGCACCGTGCAAGCCCGTATGAGCGGTTTCACCAATCGCATAAAGATTATTTAAATTTGTCTTACCCTTCAGGTCAGTGTGAATGCCACCGCAGGTATAGTGTGCTGCCGGCACAACGGGTATGGGTTGCCTGGTGATATCAATCCCATATTCCAGACATTTCGAATAAATATTAGGAAAGTGTTGTTTCAGGAAATCTGCAGGTTTATGTGTAATATCGAGATAGACGCAGTCCAAGCCGCGCTTCTTCATCTCGAAATCAATCGCACGTGCGACGACATCTCTTGGTGCAAGTTCGGCGCGTTTGTCATGCTGAGACATGAAACATTCGCCATTAGGAAGCTTTAACAATCCACCTTCACCGCGTACGGCTTCACTAATTAAAAATGATTTCGCATGGGGATGGTAAAGGCAGGTTGGGTGAAATTGCATAAATTCCATGTTGGCAACACGGCAACCAGCCCGCCAGCCCATAGCAATCCCATCTCCGGTCGCTGCGTCTGGGTTAGTCGTATAGAGATAAACTTTACTGGCGCCGCCAGTCGCCAGTACTGTATTTTGAGCCGCTATGGTGAGCACTTCGTCATTAATTTTATCCAGGGCATAGGCGCCTAAACAGCGTTTTTTTATACAGTTATCAGGATAGTTGGGTATCTTGTCACTGGTAATAAGATCTATGGCGATATGATGTTCAAGGATTGTGATATTCGGATGGTTAATGACTTTTTCGCTTAACGTTTGCTGTACAGCTTTCCCGGTTGCATCACTGGTATGAATGACTCGACGCACACTATGCCCTCCTTCCTGCGTAAGATGATAGCCTGTGTCATTATTCTGATCACGCGTAAATGAAACACCTTGATCAATAAGCCATTGGATGGCATGAGGTCCTTTTTCTATGACATCATGGACAACTTCTGCATTACATAACCCTGCGCCAGCAATCAATGTATCGTTGATATGCTGGGTAGATGAGTCATATTTTGATAATACGGCAGCAATGCCACCTTGAGCCCGACTACTTGCCCCCTCAGTGAGAGACAGTTTAGTAACAAGACCAACTTTTCTACCTTGCGCCAGGTTAAGTGCAAGCGTAAAACCGGCTAATCCACTACCAATAATGAGTGTGTCAAAATATAGTTGTTGCATTTAGGCTGGAATTAAATTCATTTTAAAGATTCTGGAATAAAGAGTTTCAAATCACGACAGACACATTAACGCATATATTTTACAAATTGGTTTAATGATTGTTCATTTTGTGGGATAAATAAATTAAGGGCACCTCTAAAAATTCAGAGTTCTAAACAAGACCAGGCGCGAATAAAAAATATTGACGCAGCATATGATTGATAGGTAAGGAAACATTTTTTGTGAGCAACGAAGTATTGTGACGAAACCCCTATGTGTCAGGATACCTTTCGCCTCAGTTGGAAACTAAAAACTTGAAGGGTGAAGTGGGGAATTATGATGAAAAAGAGCTATTCAAAAGAATTTAAGGAATCGATAATCAAGAAAATGATGCCGCCTAATCCGGTATTTGTTCCACAGTTGTGTAAAGAAACGGGGGTTTCTGATGTTACGCTCTACAAATGGAGAAAGGATTATCGGAACAGGGGGATCGCAGTGCCGGGAGATAACAGTAGGCCAGATGACTGGACAGCGGAAGATAAACTGGCGGTTGTTATAGAAACAGCGGGTTTAAATAGTGCTCGGCTGGGTGAGTATTACCGCATTAAAGGTCTGTATCCGGAACAGGTTGACCAATGGAAAATGGCTGCACTGTCGGGGTATCAACGCAATAGCCAGGCTGAGAAAGAGAAGAACCGCCATCGTCAGGAAGACAAAAAGCAGATAAAGCGTCTGGAATCTGAACTCAGACGCAAGGAAAAAGCACTGGCAGAAACAGCGGCGCTGTTGGTTCTGTCAAAAAAGTGCGAAGCCATCTGGGGGGTGGGCGAGGAAGATTGATATCCTCGCAAGACCGTCAGATGGCCATGCTGACAATAACAGAAGCAGTGAATCAAGGTGCCCGGCAACGGCTGGCCTGTGAGGTTGTTGGCATCAGCAGCCGCACATTACAATACTGGCGGGGCATTGGCATGACAGATCGTCGACAGATCATCAGGAAAGCCCCTGTCAACAAACTCAGTGAACGGGAAAGAAAACATATTCTCGACGTTTGCAACAGTGAGGAATTCTGCAGTCAGACGCCTAAGCAGATTGTGCCTGCATTATCGGACAGGGCTATTTATCTGGCATCAGAGAGCAGCTTCTATCGTATTTTACGTGATGCGGATCAACTGCATCACCGGGGACGTACAGCCAGTCCAACCACGACGAGGAAACCGGATGCTTATATTGCGGATGGATCCAATCAGGTGTGGTCATGGGATATTACCTATCTGGCCAGCACGCTTAAAGGCGTGTTCTTTTATCTGTATCTGTTCATGGATATCTACAGCCGTAAGATTGTGGGTTGGGAAGTCTATGAGAATGAATCATCGGAGCAGGCTGCTGATGTCTTGCGAAAGACCCGGCTGACTGAGGCATTGGCTGTGAACCATAAGGTTGTATTACATTC
>JAUXRH010000086.1 GCA_030682075.1 Nitrosomonas sp. | reverse complement strand
CGGCTTTTTTTGACGTCCCGTAAGCAGGCTGGCGAGGCTAAAATGGGATCGGCCAGACAAAATGACTAAATTATACTGGAAGCGGCTTATTCCAGAATCCAATGTGCATAGTGCATGGATTTTTCAGCGTGGAAGGGAATCGAATTTTTCTTGCCCAAAAACCTGTCAAGTGTTTTTTGGATTATTCTTGAAGGGGGTGAGTAGTTACGTCCAGACAATTATTATGAAATTTTGAGCATTCTATCCAAGGCAAGTTTTGCAAGTTTTACCTCTTCCTCAGGTACTTTTATCTGGTTGACTACATTGCCCGCTACCAGGTTCTCCAGTGCCCAGGCAAGGTGTTGGGGATCTATGCGTGCCATGGTGGAACACATACAAACCATGGGTGACATGAACTGCACTATTTTTCCCTGTGGTTTGAATTCTTCCGCGATACGGCTGACTAAATTCAGTTCAGTTCCTACCAACCAGCGAGTTCCTGTTTTTGCTTCGCTGATGGTATTGATGATGTATTCAGTAGAACCAACATAATCAGACGCCTGGCATACTTCGTAACTACATTCTGGATGTGAAATGACCAAACCATCGGGATACTGATTACGGAAGCGCAGGATATGCTGTGGCTGAAACATTTGATGGACGGAACAATGACCTTTCCACAGTAAGATTCTGGCTTTCTTTATTTGTTCCGGGGTCAGACCACCCATTGGTTCATCAAAATCCCATACGGTCATTTCATCGAGTGGAATACCTGATTTATGGCCACTCCAGCGCCCCAGATGCTGGTCAGGGAAAAACAGGACTTTTTCACGTTGCGCAAAGGACCATTGAAGAATTTTTGGTGCATTGCTGGAAGTACAGACGATACCGCCATGTTCACCGCAAAATGCCTTCAGATCAGCAGCCGAGTTAATATAAGTTACCGGAGTGACAGTTTCGTCCGTATTTAATACCTCTGCCAGCTCACGCCATGCGCGTTCAACTTTAGAAAGATTCGCCATGTCGGCCATTGAACAACCGGCGGCAAGGTCGGGCAAGATAACAGCCTGTTGCGGGCCGGAAAGAATGTCAGCGACCTCCGCCATGAAATGTACACCACAAAAAACCAGGTAATCGGCGTTTGTTTGAGCGGCGAGATAAGAAAGTTTTAAAGAGTCACCCGTAAGGTCAGCATGTCTATAAACATCAGCACGTTGATAATGATGTGCCAGAATTACCGCACGCTTTCCGAGTGAATGCTTCGCTGCAATGATACGTTGAGTGCAGATTTCATCGTCCAATTGGTCAAAACACTCAAATTTGAGGGTAGATGCTGACATAACTATGCGATTACTCGATCAAAAAAGTTCATTAACATTATTGGGTCCACATTTAAACTCAAGAAAAGATTTAACAGTATACGATATGGTCAGGTCAGCACGGACTTGCACTCGCATTCCAGCAAAGGCGGCATATCTGGGCCGCAATTAGTTCATTAGCGGCATGTTGGCGTATCACTTCTTGGCTTATTTATTTGTAAAATGTACGTTTTGGTATATCTGTTATACTTTGTAATATAAATACCCTTGATGGACATTGAATTGATTCAAATCTCTCCTGACTCTCAACGGACTGTATATCACAAATGATCAGTCGTCTACACCGAAGTATTCCATTGATACTTCTTATTTTGCTGGCGTCGTTGACATTCTGGATGACGAGTGCCGTCGTACCACCGATGATAATGCAAGAAGACAATTTAGACCGTAAGCCTGATTACATAATAGAAAACCTTTCCGGGGTTCGTATGGATCATGATCGTGCGGTGCAACGTACATTTTCCGCAAAAAAAATGCTGCATTATTTAGAGAGTGATATTACGCATTTGGAGCAGCCCTATTTTACTAATACGGAACCCAAAGGCCCCATCATGCGGGTAAAGGCTGAAAAAGCTGAATTTACCAGGAATGGAGAAGATATCTATCTAACTGGGAATGTTACAATATTGAGGGGGGCGGATAAAGATAAAGTGACGATGCTTACCAGTTTTCTGCATCTTATTCCTGATGAAAATATTGCGAAAACAGATCAAACGGTTGTGATTGCGAGAAAGAACACCACTGTAAACGCAGTTGGTTTAGAACTGGATAATCGCACCGGTGTTATCCAGTTGTTGTCCCAGGTTAGAGCCATTGATAACTAAACCTATTAATGAAACTGGTTCCGCCGGTTAATCCTGAGCCAGATAACCTGTTTTAACCATCAGACATTGATCATGAATTAATCAATGATTCCCTAATAGCGAGTTTATGTCGCTGCACGAGAAACATATGAGACTACTAACGGTTGTACTTTTGTCAGGCATACTACTGACTGGAAACGTTCTGGCCGAGCGCGCGGATCGTGATAAACCTATTCATTTAGAGGCTGATCGTGCAACTGTGGAAGACGTTAACCGGAAAGATGGGAGCAGAATTAGTATATTCACGGGTAATGTTATCCTTACTCAGGGTACGCTGATTATTCGAGCAGAAAAAGTGGTCATGAAGGAAGATGAAAACGGGTTTCGCTATGCGACGGCACTCGGCGATTTAGTTAGTTTCCGACAAAAGCGCGATGGATTGGATGAATATATTGAAGGCTGGAGTGAGCGTGTCGAGTTTGATAATAAAACGGATGAGTTGGAACTGTTCAGAAAAGCCCATCTAAAACGTGGGCAAGACGAAGTAAGGGGAGATTATATTTCCTACAATATGAGCAGCGAGTTTTTTCAGGTAAAAGGCAGTAATGATCGTGGTGTGGAATCAGGCCCGGATAGCAGAGTGCGCGTGGTGATTCAGCCAAAGAATAAATCGGAGGATTCAAGTACAGATTCACAATAAAACTGCAAATAACTACCCGGTCTGGATTTTTAAAGCTGAAAAATGAGCGAAATAAAAGCAAATAATTTAAATAAACGATATAAATCACGTACTGTTGTGCACGATGTCTCTTTCACACTGAGAAGTGGTGAAGTGGTCGGCTTGTTGGGACCCAATGGTGCAGGAAAAACCACGTGTTTTTATATGGTGGTGGGATTGGTTCCACTGGATGGTGGCAGCATTAGTCTGGATGAACATGATTTGAGTCAAATGCCGATTCATGACCGGGCAGACTTGGGTTTAAGTTATTTACCTCAGGAAACATCGATTTTTCGCCGCCTTTCGGTGGAAGAGAATATACTCGCGGTTCTGGAGTTAAAGAATTTTGATTTTGCCGAAAGGCAGCAGCATCTGGATAACTTGCTGCATGATCTTCATATTTCCCATTTGCGGACTAGCCCGGCTATTAGCTTGTCAGGAGGTGAACGGCGACGTGTGGAAATTGCCAGGGCATTAGCGTCACAACCACGATTTATTCTTCTGGATGAACCTTTTGCCGGGGTTGATCCTATTGCAGTGATCGACATACAGAAAGTTATTGGTTACCTCAAAGCGCTGGGTATTGGTGTACTCATCACTGACCATAATGTTCGAGAAACCTTGGGTATTTGCGATAGGGCTTATATTATTAGTGAAGGAACCGTGCTGGCTAACGGCAAACCTGATGAAATCATTAATAATGAACGCGTAAGGGAAGTCTATCTAGGGGAACATTTCCGGTTGTGAAGATAGCGATTCAATTTGCAGGAATCTGTAAGTAATTACTGTTTTTACAGAGACATGAAACCAACACTCCAGCTAAAATTATCTCAGCAATTAAAACTCACTCCTCAATTGCAACAATCAATACGATTGCTGCAACTGTCTACAATTGAACTGAATCAGGAAATTGAACGTATCGTTCAAGAAAACCCATTGCTGGAACTGGAGGAGGCTGCCGAGTATCGAGACGTGCCATCCGAGAAACAAGCGGCACCATCATTAACCCATTCGCCTGACTTTCCAGATGAAACCGCAACCTCAATCCCCCCCGTTGAAACGAATTTGACGCAGGAAACAAGTCAGAGTAACGAATCTGACCCGTTTCAAGAATATGGTTTTTCGCGTGCTGTGGTTGATCATGATGATGAGAATGGTTTTTCACAATTGGTGGCAAAGCCACTGGACTTACGGGGACATCTGAGTTTGCAGCTTAGTCTGGGCCAGATATCTGAACGGGATAGAAGGATTGGCGGATTATTAATTGATAGTCTGGATGATGATGGCTATCTGTTGCAGGATTTAAATGAGCTGATTGATCTGCTGCCACCAGAACTTAAGATAGGCGCAGACGATTTGCAAGCTGCGCTGGTCTATTTACAACAACTGGATCCGCCGGGTGTCGGGGCACGTAATTTAAAGGAGTGTCTGGCAATACAATTGCAGGCGTTACCGGGTGATACGCCTTATCGCGACTTGGCATTATTGCTGGTAAATAAACACCTGGAGAGCCTCGCTTCGCGAGATTTTGGCCAAATCAAGAAATTAATGGGATGTAATGATGAATGCTTACGTGCCATCCAGTCTCTCATTATCAATCTGAATCCAAAGCCGGGCGCAATATTCAACGCGACAGATACCCGTTATATTGTAGCTGATGTTATTGTGACAAAAGTTAATGGGATTTGGGAAGCTCAGCTTAACCCCGAGGCAATGCCACGCCTGGGTATTAATCGCCTCTACGCTGACATGCTGAGTCGCAATCAAGAAGATTCCGCGCGAAGGCTGACGGGTCAGTTAAACGAAGCCAGATGGTTAATCAAGAACATGCATCAACGTTCCGATACAATTCTCAAGGTATCAAGCGCGATAGTTGAGCGCCAACGACAGTTTTTTGAGCATGGTGAAGTCGCCATGCGTCCACTCGTGTTACGGGAAATTGCGGATACTTTGGGGTTGCATGAATCGACCATATCACGTGTCACAACACAAAAATTCATGCATACACCGCGCGGCATATTTGAGCTTAAATATTTTTTTGGTAGTCATGTAGTAACTGATACGGGTGGTGCTTGTTCTGCTACGGCAATTCGTGCTTTGATCAAGCAGTTCGTAAAAACTGAGAATTTAAAAAAACCACTCAGTGATAATAAAATTTCGGAGATTCTGGGGAAACAGGGAATTGTCATTGCTCGCCGTACCGTAGCAAAATATCGGGAGTCCATGCAAATTCCACCAGCTAATCAACGGAAATCATTTAACTAAAGCCAAGGAGGCACAATGAATCTCAATCTTACCGGTAAACATGTGGAGATTACTCCTGCAATGCGTGAGTATGTTACGACTAAAATAAATAAAATAACGCGTCATTTCGATCATGTTATCGATGTTAGTGTGATTCTGTCAGTAGAAAAGCATCAACAAAAAGCTGAAGTCAATGTTCATGTTAAGGGAAAGGATATTTTTGTAGAAGCCGACGGTGATAACATGTACGCCTCTATTGATAGCATGATTGATAAGTTGGATCGGCAGATACTGAGGTATAAGGAGAAGAGTTTGGTGAAGCGTAATCATGATTCACTCAAGAACCATGAACTTGATCAGCCTGAGTCATGATAATCGCTGTTTAAGTTGCTCTATCAATTTCCCCATGAATTATGTATTCAAATCGTTGTATTTCCTAGCCATTAAACAGGCTTAGCCTGATCTCATTTACATGAATCTTATCTCACAATTATTACCCGCTTCAAATGTTATTGTCGATTTGGATGTTGCCAGCAAGAAACGTGTATTTGAGCAGGCGAGCTTACTGTTCGAAAACTCGATGCATATTGCGCGTAGCCAGGTTTTTGATAGTCTGTTTGCGCGTGAAAAGCTGGGTTCAACTGGCCTGGGTCAAGGTGTCGCGATACCGCATGGCAGGATAAAAGGGTTACGTGAAGCCGTCGCTGCTTTGGTTCGAATGAAAGAAGCGATACCATTCGATGCGCCAGATGGACAGCCGGTGAATATTGCCTGTATTTTATTGGTGCCAGAGAAAGCGACAGACCAGCATTTGCAAATTCTTAGTGAATTGGCGCAAATGTTTAGTGATAAAAAGTTTCGTGAAAGTCTTTTGCATAGTAAGGATGCGGCCGAGATGCATCAACTGATTGCTGAGTGGATACCCAATGTCCCAAATTAGTATCAAAAAACTATTTGAAGATAAAAAAGACAAGCTGGATTTAATCTGGGAAGCGGATAACAGTGGCGGCGACAAGCAGTTGAATGACGACGCGATTGAACAATCAAAGCAAGGTATCATTGGGCACCTCAATTTCATTCATCCCAACTGGATACAGGTGTTAAGTAATGCTGAAATTGATTATCTTAACCAGCTGAGCCAGGATTCGCTTGATCACAAGATAGCACAGCTTGCCCAGAGTGACCTTGCCTGTATTATTGTGGCAGATAATGCCGCTATCCCGACGTCAATCAGGGCAATGGCCGGTGCTATGCACACGCCCTTGTTGCGTTCATCTTATTCCAGTCTTGAAGTCATCTGGTTGTTACGCTCTTACCTGGGTCGTATTTTAGCCCCTTCGGTTACTTTGCATGGTGTGCTGCTGGATGTGTTAGGTTTGGGGGTCATGATTACAGGAGAAAGTGGCGTCGGTAAGAGCGAATTGGCTTTGGAATTAATCAGCCGAGGTCATGGGTTGGTAGCGGATGATGTGGTGGAACTGCGCCGGATTGCACCCGAAACACTGGAAGGACGCTGTCCCCCGATGCTGCTGAATTACCTTGAAGTACGTGGCTTGGGGATATTGGATATTCGTACTATTTTTGGTGAAACTGCCGTGCGGCGGCGGAAGAACTTGAAGCTGATCGTGCAATTGCAAAGGTTGAGTGCGACAGACGCGAATTCATTAGAACGCCTGCCAATTAGTAACCTGAATGAAAGCATCATGAGCGTTGATATACGCAAGGTCATTATTCCGGTTGCTGCCGGGCGTAATTTGGCGGTACTGGTTGAAGCGGCCGTACGGAATTATGTTTTACAGCTGCGCGGGATTGATAGTACCCAGGAATTCATTGAACGGCAAAAACAAATCATGGATGAGAGTGAAAATGAACGGGGAGATGACGGTATGAAGGATGATGCGTAGCCGAATGGTTGGATTTGACAGGCCGTTGAGAAACTATCTGTGTTGCCGTTACGGCAACACAGATAGTTTCTCAACGGCCTGTTAATCGGTAGCATGAACGCGCAAAAAACCATAACCCTGGCACTCACGGGTGCATCCGGCATGGCTTATGGCATTCGTTTACTGGAAATGTTATTGGCGCAAGGTGTTCGGGTTTATTTGCTCTACTCCCAAGTTGCACAAATTGTCGCGCAGCAGGAGTTAAATTTAGCCCTGCCATCCCGTGCGAAAGAAACCGAAGCGTTCTTTAATCGCCGTTTTAATGTGGCAGAAGGGCAACTGCGTGTATTTGGACGTGAAGAATGGTTTGCGCCCGTTGCTTCTGGCTCCAATCCGGCGGATTCAATGGTGATTTGCCCCTGTACCATGGGAACATTAGCGGCGATTGCCGCCGGGATGAATCAGAAACTGATCGAACGGGCGGCCGATGTGATGTTAAAGGAAAATCGCAAACTCATTCTGGTACCAAGGGAAATGCCCTTTTCGGCCATTCATCTGGAAAATATGTTGAAACTGGCACGCAGTGGTGCTGTTATTTTGCCGGCCAATCCAGGTTTTTATCATCATCCGCAGTGCCTGCGGGACATCATCGACTTTGTTGTCGCACGCATCCTTGATCATCTGGGTGTTGCGCATACATTAATGCCGCGCTGGGGTGAGGAAAGCGCACCAGATACTTCGACAGCAAGTTAGAACCTATCTGGCGGCATTCTTAAGTGCACATTCTGCAGTAGAAATCAAAACCAAGCCTTTCTTCGTACTCTGATAAATGCCCGCCTCAGTGACAATAAATTCCATCGGAATATCATGAGGTTGTGGATTCACGCTGTCCAAGTATAAAAGCTCAAACGCGATGCCAATGACCAGCGGCTGTGGATTCATTGCCGCCAGCGTGCGGTCAAAAAGCCCACTGCCATAACCCAGGCGGTAGCCCTGTCGATCAAAGCCAACCATGGGCATGATGACGGCGTCAATGGCGACTGGCGCGGTATTATCCGGAACGGGGATATTAAAAGCGCCCTTCTTCAGTGGTGCGTCTGGCCACCATTGACTGAAATAGAGCGGCGAATGTTTATTGATCACCGTGGGAAGCGCCAGTGTCGCGCCACATTGCAAAAAGCAGTTCATCGCAGGACGCGGGTCGTATTCACCCTGGATGGGCCAATAGAGACCGATGCTGCTTTTTTGCAGTACCGGAAATCCCTGTTGCAGCGAGGCGGTTATGGCCTCACCCCAGTGGTGAAAATCCTTTTCGGTCACGGCTGCTCTGCGCGCGATCAGGTGAGTGCGTTGTTGTTTTCGCAATTTTTTCCAGTCATCCATTTTTATCCGTATCCTTTCTGCTAAGTATTTCAGCTGACGACACTCCCTTCAGCTGACAAAATAAGTTGCCGAAGCAGCTTTCTGACGGGTGTCGGAATGGCGGCCTGCAATGCCTGCTCCAGTGTCATCCAGCGTGTGTGTTGTTGCGGCGAGGCTGCGGCTGAAACAACGTGGCATAATTGCGGATGAATCCGCAGCTTGAAATGCGTGAACGTATGATCCAGTGGCGGCATGTCAGCGACGAGCCTGGCATCTAACCCATATTGCTGGGCACAGTAGCGCGCGATATCTTCCCCGGCCATTATTTCCGGCGGACACCATAGCCCACCCCAGACGCCCGTCGTCGGGCGTTTTTCCAGCAAAATTTGTTTTTGATTGAGCAGCATCAAAAATAGGGTTTCTTTTTTGGGTTGTGATTTGTGGGGTTTGGGTGCAGGGAATTGAGCGACACGATTTTCCCGGAAGCCAACACAATCCTGCTGTAATGGGCAGGCCGTACACAGCGGCTTGCTCCGCGTACAGACCGTCGCGCCTAAATCCATCAAGGCCTGTGTATAAATTTCGATGGGTTGGCGGGCATTCCTTTCGGGTAAATATTCATGCGCTTTTTGCCACAACAGATTTTGGATTTTTACGGTTCCCGGATAGCCGCCGATACCCGCATAACGAGCGAAAACGCGCTTAACATTACCGTCCAGTATCGCACATCGTTCACCAAAGGCGAATACCGCAATTGCCGCCGCCGTGGAACGACCGATCCCCGGCAATTGTTGAATCAATTCCTGCTGTTGCGGGAAATTGCCGTGATAATCCTGCATGACTGAGCGGGCGGCTTGATGTAAATGCCGGGCACGGGCGTAGTAACCGAGACCGCTCCATAACGCCAGCACGTCATCAAGCGGTGCCAGCGCCAGGCTTTGGCACGTCGGGAAACGTTGCATAAACCGCTGGTAGTAGGGAATCACCGTTGCTACCTGAGTTTGTTGCAGCATGATCTCAGATAACCAGATGGCATAGGGGTCACGGCTGCCTTGCCAGGGAAGATGATGGCGCCCATCGTGTTTGTGCCAGTGGATCAGTCGGGTGGCAACGCTTGACATGGTCGGAAGAATGGTTGCTGCCTAGGGTGCTGGATCAGCGGTTAAAGGGGGAGGCATCAGACAGAAATTCAAAGCGTATGCCAGATAAAGTCAAATCGCCGGATCGCAGCGAGCCGATGCGTATCGACCCATTGGCATTCAAATCGGTCAACACAGAGAAACCGAACCGATCATTCAGCTGTGCTTTGAGCGCTTGTTTATTTTCAGTTGGACTGGCTTGCCGCGTTTTTTCATGAGATTTTGGTAGCCATCGATCCATATTCAATTGGTCAATATCAATCGCAACGTTAAAAGCCGGTTTTTCAAACCCGAGCATATTAAATTCCACCTTGATCTGACTGTCTTCAATATTTCCAGCCAAATTGACCTGAATGTGTTTCGCTAAGCCTTCGGCTGCGAAGTTGCCCTGCAGGATGCCGCTCCTCGGGTGGTCAGGAAAATCCGGTGTGCTCAGACTGAGCAGGGTGGTGATATCCGGCAGATTGACTTGCCGAGTTTTCAGATTGACAACGACTGGGCTGCTGAGATGGATCCTGGCAATTTGCGCCTCCTTTTCTGTTACCAGCTCAATCGCCATCAGGTCGCTCGCGAAGTGATCACCGCTACGGGTCAAATTGGATAAAGTGAATTTGCCGTTGAGCCGGTTTTGTTGCTGGGTCACTTTGGTAATCAGGCTGACCTCGCCGCTCGCAATATGACCTAGCCCAAATTGTAAATTTGGCACATCCAGCCGGACAACAAAGTTGTACGCATCATTTTTGGCAAAATTTGTTGCATGACCCTTGCTGGTAAGCATCAAGTTATCCACAGATTCTTTCGTAATCTGGCCAATTTCCAGGTTCAGATCGGACCAGGCGACCTGCTGTTCATGCAGCGCATCATGGAAAGTGAGCGCAGCCTGCTCGACCCGCACTTGGTCAATGTAAAATTCGAAGGGCAGGCTTTCCTCGCCCGTCGCCAGCAAATCATCGATATTCAGTCGGCCATCCGCAAAACGAATCACGGTTCCTGTAAGCCCGTGCAAGGTGATTTCATGGATGACCAGTTGTTTGTTAACTAAGGGTTGCAGTGACAGTGAAAGAAAAACCCGTTCTACGCGGGCAAATTCCTTATCTGATTGAAATTCACTTAAAGAAAGGTGATTGAGATGGATGCCAAACCGTGGTGAAAAGGTAAGTTTGATATCGCCCGAAAATGTCAATTCACGCTGTGTTTTTTCCTTCACCCATTGGGAAATCAGGGGCTTGTAGGTATTCTGGTCAGTCAATGCAACGAGATACCCCATAACACCGGCGAGCAGCAGAATAAAGACCGCCAATGTAATCAGGCTGATTTTCCAGAACGGGTTCATGGCGGCGGAATAGGTAAGATGGCGACGAAAGAAATGTTGCTTTTACTGCGCAAGGGACATCAGGATTTTTTCAGCATCAGAAATTAACCTCTGTAAAGCGGGCATTGGGTGTCAGCACTTGCATCCTGACCAGCTGTGTCAGTTCAACTTGCTGTTGCTGTTGTTCATTGCTAATGATCAAGTACTCACGTTTTTCAGAAGTGGTGATATCCCTCGCCTTACCTTCAAAAACCTGCTGGTCTTTCAGCTCCAGCCTGACCTGGTAACCATACATACAGGCAACTTCAATAAAATCGTGCAGTTCGCAGGATATTGCGTCTTGACTCATAATTGCGGGTTCCTTTGATAAAGTGAGTTAGACTGTAAACTGTAGCAGATAAAAGGACGATGTGCTGGTATCAAAGCCATTGAGTTTTTCCTGCCTTTTGTTACCGGGAACATTCAACAATCTAAGGAGAGTTAACATGCACAATAAATCCATCATTTCTGCGCTGGCGGTGGTATTCGCACTGGGCGGCTGTGCCGGCATGAACCAAACACAGCAAGGCACCGCTCAAGGTGCGCTGCTTGGCGCCGGTACGGGCGCCTTGATTGGTGCTCTGGCCGGTCATGGTAAGGGCGCTGCCATTGGTGCCGGCGTTGGCGCTGGCGTGGGTGCGGTGGCCGGGTATGCCTGGTCGCAGCGAATGGAAGAACAAAAAAGACAAATGGAAGCATCCACCGCCGGCACCGGCGTGCAAGTTTCACAAACGGAAGATAATCGCCTGAAGCTGGATATTCCCAGTGACATTTCATTTGATACCGGTCGTGCGGAGATCAAAGCCAATATGCGACCTGTGCTGGATAGTTTCGCTGTCAGTCTGATTAATAACCCCGCAACCACGGTGAACATTATCGGCCATACCGACAACTCGGGCAGCGATGCCATCAACAATCCACTATCGGTCAATCGTGCTGCGAGCACACGGGATTATCTGGTGCGGCAGGGGGTCCCTGTAAATCGGATCAGTATCGATGGGCATGGCGCCAGCCAACCCATCGTGTCCAATGACACCCCGGCAAATAGAGCCAGGAATCGTCGGGTTGAAATCTTTGTCGCTGAGCAATAACGGGTTTATTGGCAACAGGCGGTTGGGTTGGCGAACGTGTAACCCAACCGTAGTCTGTAGTTTGCACCAGGCCGGGTTACCTGTGACCCACCCGACCGAGACGTTACAACAAGCCATAGACAACCGCAGCAACTAATCCGCCGACAATACCGCCGACGACAGGAACCATCGCATAACCCCAATCACTGTCTCTTTTATTGGGGATTGGCAGAATCGCATGCATGATGCGTGGCCCCAGATCACGTGCCGGGTTAACGGCAAAGCCCGTTGGCCCGCCCAGCGACAGACCGATGGCAAACAGCAGCAAGGCGACCGGCAGCGCATCCAAGGCTCCGAGTCCAATATCGGCCGAGACAATCATCATGATGCCAAATACCAGCACGAAGGTGCCAATCGCTTCCGTTACCATATTGTTAAACGGGCTTCTGATCGCCGGGCCGGTACAGAATGTGGCCAGTTTTGCATCGGCATCGTCAGTCTGTTCATAATGCGAGCGATAGGTAATCCATACCAGCAATGCCCCGAGCATCGCGCCCAGCAACTGTGCCAGTGCATACACCGGTACATCCGCCCAGGCAAACTTGCCCGCAGCCGCCAGACCAATACTGACTGCCGGATTTAAATGCGCGCCACTTGACGCCGCCACGGCATAAACGCTCACGAAGAGCGCAACACCCCAACCCGCCGCGATAGTCAGCCAGCCGGCATTTTGGCCCTTTGATTTATTCAACACCACATTGGCGACTACGCCATTGCCTAATAACACAAGTAAACCAGTACCGATCAATTCACCAAGAAAAGGAGTCATAAACATCACCTAAATATTGAGTTAAACACCGAAATGTCCACCTTCGGATTGGGACGAAAGTTCTATTTATTGTTTTTTTGTACCTTACGCCGACCAAATCATCAGGCTGAATGATTATCACATAAAAAATACAAGCTATGAAACATTAGGGTGAGTAATGGTATTTATTCCTGGACTATATAGGACAGCTAGTGAGAAATCGGCGGATATTTTCAATTGCAACCGAGTACAGTAGGGATAATCATTCGTAGTTTGCAACCTGACCCCAGCTTGCTCGTTTGAACCGAACTCAGGTTATGAATTGTGTACACTATGACCGTGTACACAATATTAGGAAAGGATTCAATTGATGAAAAATATCACCTTGAGCGCTGATGATAAATTGATTGAAACCGCTCGCGAACGGGCGGACGCAAATTCACGCGAGACGAAATGAATGAGCGGTGAATTTATCGATACCAACGTTTTCATCTACCTGTTCGACGAAACCGATGAGCGCAAACGCACTATTGCAGAACAACTGATTCGACGCGCGCTGGAAACGCGCAGTGCCTGCATCAGCCATCAAGGGCATCTCTAAAAATTCAAGTTTCCAGGCAAGACAAGGCGCGAGAAAAAAATTTGAGCGTATAAGAGAAAATTTTTTATGAGCAACGCCGTATTGCGACGAAACACACAAACAGCACAAACAGCACAAACAGCACAAACAGTGTCAGGTCTTGCGATACAACATACATTCCACTCTTCAGCTGTTATTTGTATTAACGCAAGACGCGACCCCGTTGTCTTGCGCGCCTACCGCATGGGAAAATCGCTTGGCATCGGCCGGGATGGCGCTAATGAAATAAGCTATATTGTAATTATCTGTTGTTCTTTTGGTAACTATCTAATCCAAAAGAAATTATTATTGATCATAAAATCACCTAAAACCT
>JAUXRH010000083.1 GCA_030682075.1 Nitrosomonas sp. | reverse complement strand
GACCTGCACCAAGCCAACGCCAGCGCCGTTGCATTCGAAGCATTGCAACGCATTGGCGAACTGTATGCCGTCGAAGCCGAAGGCAAAGAACTGTCCGCCGAAGCGCGACAACAATTGCATGCGGAAAAAAGCATTCCAATCCTTCAATCGCTGCACCACTGGTTACTGCAAACCCGCTTTCATACCGCCGACGGCGGCGGCGGCACCGCCAGAGCCATCGACTACACCTTGAAGCGCTGGCAAAGTCTCATCCGCTACGCTGGCAGCGGACATCTGCCCATCGACAACAATCCGGTGGAAAACACGATTCGCCCCAGCGCCATCGGCAAGAAAAACTGGCTGTTCACCGGTTCCGAACGCGCCGGAAAACGCGCCGCCGCCATTCAAACCCTGCTCGGCGCCGCAAAACTCAACGGTATCAACCCCGCACAATGGCTAGCCGATACCCTCGAAAAACTTCCCGCCTGGCCTAACAGCCGAATCGATGAATTGCTGCCATTTGCACCGGAGGATATTGAAGCATTGATGCGGGAATATAAGTAGGTGGTGGGGTTGGAGGGATACGCTGAAATAGCCACTTTTGGTACTGACATTGGCGGTGTTTTCATGTTGAAAGTGGCTTTTTTAAAAGACTCTGGGCACCTCAGCCCTTCGATGCGAGGCCGGATTTGGGAGATATTTGCATAGCGTTTGTGAGCCAACCGGGCTCGTCCAACAAACGGTTCAGATCGTGGCTCGCTTCGCGATCACGATCTAACCTTAATCGTTTTAGGAAAATTCATGTTCCATCGCCATTCTCCTCATGGTAAAGTCACAAACAAATGCCTGCAGGGATAAGGAGATTATGATAAATGAATCAAAAAATTGGGGGAAACTTCTCCGCGATAGCGGTTCGTTCAACAGGCAATCCTAATCCTGACAAGTCAGTGCAAGGCTTTGGTTCCAAATTGCGCCTAAATAATCTTAGCTTCACCGATAACCAGACCATTTGAAATGATTCAGCATGTACAAACAAATACGGTGATATCGCCAGAAATGTACAACAAGATAGCTACAGCAGCAGAACTGCTTCGAGCGGGTGCAATCGTTGCTTTTCCAACCGAAACAGTTTATGGCCTTGGTGCAGACATATCGACTTCTTCCGCAGTAAGTCAACTATTTGAAATAAAAGGGCGTCCAACTAATCACCCCCTGATTGTTCACTTCGCTGACGCTTCTCAATTACAACACTGGGCACAAGAAATACCTGATTCAGCTTGGAAACTCGCAGAATATTTCTGGCCAGGGCCACTTACATTAATTTTACAGCGCAGTCATCATGTTCCGGTGACCGTAACAGGTGGGCAAAATTCGGTTGGATTGCGTGTACCGGATCACCCGATCGCACTTGCGTTGCTAGAAACATTAGGTGCCGACAAAGCACTTGCAGCGCCTTCGGCCAATCGTTTTGGACGAATAAGCCCAACAACCGCAAGTCATGTTCGTGATGAATTCGGCCAGGCAGTGGATATGATTCTGGACGGCGGCGCATGTAAAGTTGGCTTGGAAAGCACCATTGTCAGTTTCAGCAGCCAGACTGCAACGGTATTAAGACCCGGCGGTATCCCTCTGGCAGCATTGGCAAAAGTCCTGAAAGGTCAGATTACCCTGGTCGACAAAAATAAATTAACGGAACGTGCCCCGGGGATGCTGGCTGCGCATTATGCCCCGGCAACACCGCTGGAAATCTGCGCATCGGAATATATTTGGCAACACGCCATTAAATTGGAAGCACAGGGCCTACGTACGATTGTTATCGTGCGTGCGGACTCTACCGCAGACCCGCTAATGAATAAAAATATTGTCAGCTATTCCATGCCACAAGAACCCATGGCCTATGGAAATCAATTATATGCAATACTCCGTCAATTTGATCGCCAGGAATTTGATCGTTTATTGATAGAAATGCCACCTGATACGCCCGCCTGGCTTGCCATCACGGATCGTTTACTGCGCGCAGGCGTGGTTATTACTCTGAATAACCGTACTACTTACCCTAAATGAATATAGAACTTCGTGCCGTATTGTTCGATGTTGATGGCACACTAGCCGATACTGAACGTGATGGCCATCGTGTTGCCTTTAATGCGGCATTTAAAGAATTTGGCCTCGACTGGAATTGGGATATTGCACTCTATGGTGCGTTACTGCTGGTCACGGGAGGTAAAGAACGTATTCGTTATTTTATTGAAAAATACCGATCTGACATTTTAAATAGAAGTGATCTGGATGACTGGGTCGAAGAGTTGCACAAGGCTAAAACCAAGCATTTTGTGAAATTACTTAAACACGGAGGAATCCCATTACGTCCAGGTGTTGGCCGCTTGATACACCAGTTACGTGAACAAAAAATAAAGATTGCCATTGCAACGACCACGGCACCGGAAAATGTGACGGCCTTATTAGAAACCACATTAGCAAAAGATGCCCCGAGTTGGTTTGATGTCATCGGTGCGGGTGATATCGTTTCAAAAAAAAAACCTGCACCCGATATTTATTACTGGACACTTGAACAGCTTAGACTTTCGCCACAACAATGTATCGCAATAGAAGATTCTGCGAATGGATTACATGCTGCACTGGCTGCAAACCTGACCACACTCATCACGGTTAATGATTACACGCGCAGACAGGATTTTAATGGCGCAATTGCGGTATTGTCAGACTTAGGTGAGCCATCCCATCCATTTACTGAAATAGCTGGCATTACTTTCAGTGAAAAATGGGTAGACATACACTTATTAAATTACTTAAAGAAGCGTTGACTAACACTCAGAAAAGATTAACAGAGCTTATTCATCCAGAAGGTGAATTTAACAACGCAACGCAGGGTGCGCTCGATAATCAACTGCAACGCCTCATAGAAGTTAAGGTGCTGGGATGAAAAAGACAGAAAAACTGTACAATGATTGAACACTGAAGAAAGAGCGATGATCAGGTTAATTGTTCACTTACCAGCTAACGAATATTGACCAGAATCATGCCAACTTTAAAATAATAATACTACCTTTGGTAATTTATGCTATAAATTAAAGGTACTCTGTATTTTCTCTTTATTGCAGTAATTACCATAAGTGACAGAGTCTCTGCCGTATGGTTTGCAGAAGGGGGATGGTACAGGTTATTTGTCAGAAGTCTTTTATCAACAGGAAAGAAGGGGTTTAAATTATGAAAAACATACCAACTACTCTCGCCATCGTTTTTTCAGCGCTTTTTTTCACTGCTCAAGCTAATGCAGGTGACGCTGGACATACATCAGAAGCAATGGAGCACGCAGGAAAAGCACAAGCCCATGGAGAAGATGGCCATGCCAAGGAAGCACTTGAACACGCAAAGAAAAGCTTGGCACACGCTAAAGCTGCAGAAAATGACCATGCTGAAGCTCATAAGCACATGAGCGAAGCTGTCAAGCACCTAGAAGAAGCTATAACACATGCTGAAGCGGGTCATGCCGATGTGTCAAGCAAGCATTCCCAAGAAGCAATTCAACATATGAAAAAATCGGGTCATTAATTAAACTTCCCCATAACACAAAAAATGCCTCTAGGAACCTAGAGGCATTTTTTTGTGTTACAGCTACAAAAATAAAACCGCTTAATTCTAAATAATAATCAATATGATATTACCGAGGTTTCTCTGGCAAATAGTTAAGTGGATCAACTGGCTTTCCATGTTTACGTATTTCAAAATGAAGTTTGGTCATGTCAGTATCGGTATTTCCCATTTCGGCTATTTTCTGTCCTTTCGTTACAGCATCTCCTTCCTTCACCAGGATCTTACTGTTATAGGCATAGGCACTAAGAAAAGCATCATTGTGTTTAATAATGACAAGCTCGCCATAACCGCGTAATCCATTTCCACTATAAACAACTTTGCCCGCTGCAGATGCCAGAATAGATTGTCCTGTTTCTCCTGAAATTCTCACCCCTTTGGAATTCTTTGAGTAGCCCTCCAATACCTCTCCAGCAGTAGGCCATATCCACTCAATATTAGAATCATTTAATCTAGCATTAGATTCCTGTGGTCTAGGTGGTGGGGCAGCCTCAATTCTGGCAACTTTATTGGCTTGGGAATCTGTATTTGCCACTGCAACTGGCACGCTTGCTGCTGTATTAACCGGTATGATTGCTGCTGCATTAGGCCTACTCTGTATTTGAGCTAAAGCTTGTTCTGAATACGGCAATTTAATGCCTTTAGGTTCAGTTTTAATTTTATTATCAATCGCACCAACTTCAGAAATCAGATCAGGCGATACTGTCGTAGTTTCTACTATAGAAGGTGTTGCATGCTGGGGAAGTGCGAATATCGTGGGTTGTATTTTCCTGGAAGGAACAGACAGGCTGATTTTCTGGCCCGGTTTTATCGTGTTGGCATCGGCAATATTGTTCCATTCCGCCAGTGCTCTATGGCTAATACCATGACTGACTGCAATGCCATAAAGTGTGTCTCCGCGCTGTACGATATAGTATTGCTCTTTTTCTCCACTCGCGGAGTCAGATTTGCTTATTACTTTCCGAGAATCAGCTAAGGTACGATCAACTACTGGCGCGGGGCCTGATGTTGATGCACAGCCTGTAATTAAAAGACAGATAGTAATAAATAACACATAATAAACAGATGCTAGCGATATACCATTACTGGGTGAACGCGTCAAGACCATGATACCACTTTCACCGACTTCAGAATTTATCAATCTGATTTGATTATATTTCATTGTGATTTCTTCCTGTATCGTTACCTTCTTACGACACCAGACAGTATCGGTACAAAATTCACCTCTTCCAAAATAGTTTCAATGTAGCCCTGTGAGTTACGTTCTATGACACACAAGTGCTGCTTCTGACTTCCCTTAGGGAAAACCATTCTACCACCGACTATCAATTGTTCTAGTAACGATGAGGGTATATGTGTTGTCACGGCTGTCATGATGATGCCGTCAAATGGCCCGGCCTCAGCCAATCCATGTAAACCATCAGCATGCTTTAAATAAACATTTCTTACCTGTAGCTCCTGCAGACGCATACGTGTACGTGTTAGTAGCGGGCCAATACGTTCCAGTGAAAATACTTCACGCACAAGCCGCGCTAATACTGCTGTCTGATAACCGCACCCAGTACCTACTTCCAGTACTTTATCAAGATGTGAGTCTGCGCGTAGCAATTCGCTCATACGTGCAACAATCCATGGACTAGAGATTGTCTGCCCAAAATTAATCGGCAATGAAATATCATCATAGGCGCGACTTGCAAGCGCCTCTTCGATAAAGATATGGCGAGGTATGGAACCCATGACTGACAACACCACTTCATCGACAATACCCTGTTTGCGCAAACGCTCAATCATCCGCATTCGGGTACGCTGTGAAGTCATACCAATTCCAGAATGACGAACACTCACGAATCAGTATCCATTAATTAATCTTACCACCTATGAACATCCACATTACGCTACTAATCCAACCATGCTTTAACTGCATTAAATCGGCCATACTGAGTTAAATCTATCTGCAGCGGTGTAACTGAAATTCTATTGTGCTGAACCGCATAAAAATCAGTTCCTTCACCCGCATCTTGTGCTTCACCCGCTGCGCCTACCCAGTATACTGTTTCTCCACGTGGATTCTTTGATTTAATTACCGATTCAGCCTTATGCCGACGCCCAAGTCGCGCCACTTCAATTCCCTGCAATTGATCATATGCAACATCAGGTACGTTAACATTAAGTAATATGGGTCTATCAAATTTTTTCTGCTTGAAACGCTGCACCATATCGAAAGTAACGCGTGATGCAGTCAAAAAATTCCTTTCAGAAATATTCGCTAGCGATATGGCCAAAGATGGTATACCCAACAAGAAACCCTCTGTAGCAGCAGCCACCGTACCAGAATAGATAGTGTCATCCCCCATATTAGCGCCATCATTTACACCGGAAATAACCATATCAGGCAACACATCAAGCATACCGGTAACTGCCAAATGAACGCAATCTGTCGGGGTTCCATTAACATAATAAAAGCCATTGTGCGACTTATGTAAACTAAGTGGGCGATCTAGCGTCAATGAATTGCTGGAACCACTACGATCACGCTCTGGGGCCACAACGATAATTTCTGCAATTTCTGAGAGTGTATTAGCAAGACTGATGAGGCCTGGTGCGAAGTATCCATCATCATTACTGAGCAATATGCGCATTCCAGAACTTTATAATAATTAAGTGTTTACTGATCCGCAATATCCCATATTGACATTATAAATCCAATTTCACAAACGATCATCAGGTAAGTTTTGGTTGAGAAAATAAACACATAGCGCTCAATCAATTTCACTTATCGCTTATTTATGAGACATTTCAACGAATTTAACTGGTCGGGGCGAGAGGATTTGAACCTCCGACCACTTGCACCCCATGCAAGTACGCTACCAGGCTGCGCTACGCCCCGAACTTGCTGATTATAGCAAACATTGCTTTGATGTTAGGAATTAAGCGAAGAGACAAGATGTAAATTATGAGCGAAGCAGCGAAATAACACTTCCAATCTCCCCTCGTAATAGCCCAACGTCAAATGCTGATTGAGAAGGGGGAACTGAATCAGCATTCACAAGCTGCGAAGTCATGCCTTCACCTAACCGATTGCGAGCGCCACTGATAGTAAAGCCCTGATCGTAAAGTAATTCACGAATCCGCCGAATCAGTAATACCTCCTGATGTTGATAATAACGACGATTCCCACGACGTTTAACGGGTCTTAACTGTGCAAACTCTTGCTCCCAGTAGCGCAGAACATGCGGCTTGACGCCGCATAAAATACCTGCTTCACCAATCGTAAAATAGCGTTTAGCCGGAATAGGAGGAAAAGCTTCACTTAATACTTTGTTTTCCATGATAGCTTTTCTCTACCATTGTTTTTAATTTCTGACTGGCATGAAAAGTAACCACACGCCGCGCTGTAATTGGAATTTCTTCGCCTGTTTTTGGGTTGCGCCCAGGTCGCTGTGGCTTGGACCGTAATTGAAAATTACCGAAACCCGATAGCTTCACGCCATCTCCATTCTGTAGTGCTGCACGCACTTCCTCATAAAAGGATTCAACCATATCCTTGGCTTCTCGCTTATTAAGTCCAACATTCTCAAATAACAAGTCCGCTAATTCAGCTTTTGTTAATGCCATATTCTATTCCGCCTAATTATTAATTTCTTTACTTTAGCTTATTTTCTAATTCACAAAATAACCGTTCCAGAATCTTACTGACAAGGTTTTTTTAAATAAAATAGTAATCTACACGCCAGGAGTCTGTCGGACTTAAGGTTGATCTACTGCGCAAATGGAACAAGCGGTTCATATTACCCTGATTTTTCGTTGCATAGAATGACTATGCGCCTCAAAATCCGGCCAATCTGTCCTCACTTTCCCACTTTGCTCGCTACGATCACTTAAGTCCGACAGACTCCTAGATTAAGTGATCTTTTAAGCAAGTTTTAAAATTGAGTGAATCATAGATAAAATCAATATCAGTTTCGCAACTTCGCACCAAACTGGTGTTCCAATATATTTATTAAACTTATAACCGCAGAATCCGCCTCATCATCCGTTAGCGTTTTCTGAGTATCTTGTAATAACACACGGAATGCAAGACTTTTTTCATCATCACCCATCCCTTTTCCACGATAAATATCAAACAAATTAATATCTGAAATAATTGATTGTTTGTTGGTATTCATACACTCTAAAAGTGCGTGAACATTAATATGATTTGGTACTATTACGGCGATATCCCGACGAATCGGCGGATATTTTGAAACTTCCCTTGCAATGGGCAGTGCCCTTGTTGTTAAAAGATCTGTTCGGACTTCAAACATTACAGTAGCTTTAGTCAAGCCATATTTCTTCTGCCAACGAGGGTGCAATTCTCCAATCCATCCAGCCTTCTGGTTGCTGATCATAATTTGGGCTCCTTTACCAGGATGTAGTGCAGGATGGGATATCGCCTCAAAATTAATGGTGCATGGCCAAAATAATGCTTCAATATCAGCTTTGACGTCATAGAAATCTATATTACGAGCAGCCACACCCCATTGTTCTGGCATAACATCTCCATAACAAAGACCAGCAAGATTCTCCTGCTGCACATAACGACCCTCGGTTATTTCAAAACAACAACCTATCTCAAACAAACGCACTCGCGGTTGTTTACGGTTCAGATTAAACTGAAGATTTGCGATCAATCCACCAACCAAGCTGCTACGCATTGTACTCATTTGACTGGCAATAGGATTTTTCAAAATAACCGGTGTTTTATTATTTGTAAAATCCGCCTCCCAGGCTGCATCGACAAATGCATAATTAATTACCTCCTGATAATCTCGTGCTGATAATATCTGCTGCAACTGAAACTTAGTGCGCTCAGTTTCAGGAGCAGGCAGCATATTTAACTTTAAGTTTGGAGAACCAGGTGGGATATGATCGTAACCATAAATACGCGCCAACTCTTCTATAAAATCCTCTTCAATTGCAAGATCAAAACGATAAGTGGGTGGCATTACATAAAACACATTGCCATCAACTGAGAAATTAAAATTCAACCGCTGAAAGAATTCAGTTATCTGGTCTTTATCTATTTCGATGCCGAGCACTCGCTTAACCCGATCAACACGCACAATGACAGAAGAACGTTGCGGCAAAATACTCTTAACCTCAGTTACAGGCCCAGACTTTCCGCCACATATCTCAAGTATCAAATTTGTAGCATGCTCTAAAACATCGCGTGTTGCCGCAAAATCAACGCCACGTTCAAAACGATGTGCAGAATCCGAACTAAACCCCAAGTGGAATGATTTGCCACTTATTATTGCGGGGTTAAAAAAAGCACTTTCTAAGAAGATATCCGTAGTAGCCTGCGTTACACCACTATCACTACCACCCATGATACCGGCCAATGCGAGCGGACCTTTATCATCAGCAATCAATAGCATTGCTGATTGCAAATCGATCTGGTTGCCATTTAGCAACTTCATATGCTCATCAGATCTGGCGTAACGCACTTGTATCGCACCCGAAATTTTTGCCAGATCAAAAGCATGCATCGGCTGACCAGTTTCCAGCATGACATAGTTAGTGACATCTACGACAGCGTTGATTGAACGCACACCACTGCGTTCCAGACGTCGAATAAGCCAAGGTGGCGCCAGTACATCAAGACAAATATCACGTATGACTCTGCCACAATAAAGCGGACAAGCATCAGGAACAGCTATATCAATTTTTAAAGTATCATCAATGCCAATGGAAGTCGGCTTAATCTCCAAAGGTATAAAAGTTGAAGTGGTAATTGCGGCGACTTCCCGTGCAACGCCTGTTAGTCCAAGGCAATCAGCACGATTAGGCGTGAGTTTAAGTGTGAATATATTGTCATCGAGAGCGTAATAATCCCTGAAATCCGCACCAATTGGCGCATCGTCTGGCAACAATAATAAGCCATCTGTAACTGCGCTTAGACCAAGCTCATTCGCCGAGCACAACATACCATGTGACTCCAAACCACGTAACTTTGCATGCTTAATGACAAAGTCAGGTAATTTGGCGCCAACTAAAGCACAGGGTACTTTTATCCCCGCCCTTACATTTGGCGCACCACAAATAATTTGTAATGGTTGATTGTTTTTTTTTGAACTAGCATTAACTAAGCAGATATTCAATCGATCTGCAGCGGGATGCTTTTCAACCGATAAAACTTCGGCTACAACCACTTTATCAAAAACTGATGCGACAGGTTCAATGCTCTCCACTTCCAAGCCCGCCATGGTTAACAGATGAGCCAATTCATCACTTGAGAAAGGTGGATTAACCAATGTTCGAAGCCAATTTTCAGAAAATTTCATGAGTATCTTTTACTGTTACGGTTGATAGGATCATTTATATTTAGTTAAATTGTTTTAGAAAACGTAAGTCGTTCTCAAAGAATAATCTCAAATCATTTACACCATATTTCAACATGGTCAATCGCTCCACGCCCATGCCAAAAGCAAAACCAATATACTTTTCACTATCAATACTGACATGTTTTAAAACATTAGGATGAACCATGCCACAGCCTAACACTTCTAACCAACCGGTATGACTACATACACGGCAACCTTTGCCATTACAGATTACACATCCAATATCCATTTCCGCTGATGGCTCTGTAAATGGGAAAAAAGATGGGCGAAAACGTACCGGCAAATCATCTCGTTCAAAGAAATGTGCCATAAAATCGGCGAGCACGCCCTTTAAAGCAGAAAAATTCGCATTCTCATCAATCCATAAACCTTCAACCTGATGAAACATCGGCGTATGTGTGACATCTGAGTCACAACGATATACTCGCCCTGGTGCAATTAACTTTAATGGCGGTTCATTATCCTGCATATAATGAATTTGTACCGGCGATGTATGGGTGCGCAGCAGATAGTTATTGTCAACATAAAAGGTATCATGCATTGCCCGTGCAGGATGATTTTCAGGGATATTAAGTGCAGTGAAATTATAAAAGTCTGTTTCTATCTCAGGACCACTTGCCACTGCAAAACCAATTGAACTAAACAAGGATTCAATACGTATTAACGTATGTGTTATCGGATGCAAACCACCTACACCGATCCCTTTGGCCGGCAAAGTGACATCCAGTGCTTCTTCAGTTAATTGCATCTCCAATTTTCTTTCTTGAATTGCTTCACGGCGATTGTTAAGGGTTAATTCCAACAGATTCTTTGCCTGATTGATCCTGCTACCCATAGCAGGCCGCTCTTCTTGAGAAAGCCTTCCCAGACCTTTCAGTAATTCAGTCAGGGCCCCATTTTTCCCAAGATAACGAGCCTTAACCCGCTCTAGCTCAGTAGCATCGTCTATAACTTCGAGTAATGCTACGGCTTCACTAACGACATCATCCAAATTTTTCATAAAAATCAAGTCGGTTACAAATTAACTATTGAAGAAACACAAGAAAAAAAGGGAGGCTGGGGCATCACCACCCATGGCCTCCCTTCAATTTCGAAAATTAATAGCTACTAATTGCTTAGGCTGACCTTGGCCTGCTCCACTATTTTCACAAAAGCTGGCTTATCAAAAATGGCCAAGTCTGCCAACACTTTTCTATCCACTTCTATACAAGCTTTCTTTAAACCATTCATAAACACACTATAAGATAGGCCACATTCACGTGCTGCGGCATTGATACGTGCAATCCATAAGGCACGAAATTGACGCTTACGTTGCCGACGATCTCGATAGGCATACTGCCCCGCCTTCATAACCGCTTGCTTGGCAATACGGTAAACATTTTTACGGCGACCACGGTATCCCTTGGCCAGTTTTAGTATTTTTTTGTGACGTGCGTGAGCGGTGACACCACGTTTTACTCTTGGCATGGTATTTCTCCTTTATGCGTAAGGTAACATGGCGCGAACTGACGTGGTATCACTTGGGTGCACACTGACAGTCCCCCTCAACTGGCGTTTGTTCTTAGTTGTCTTCTTGGTAAGAATATGACGTTTAAACGCTTGGGAACGCTTTATGATGCCACTTGGCCGAACTTTGAAACGCTTTGCGGCGCCGCGCTTTGTTTTCATCTTGGGCATACTTCAACTCCTGATTTAGCATGAAACTGGGTGTTTCCATACTGGAACACTTATAAGACCCAGTGATCACTTGTTATTACATTTTGTGTGTCCCACAGATTCAAAAGAATACGTATGGACTGAAAAACTTACAAAAGTATCTTCACATCTTGATTATTTTAACTTAGCTACCTTTTACATCTTTCTTTTTTGGGGACAGAACCATTACCATTTGCCGCCCTTCCATTCTTGGAAATTGCTCTACAACCGCGTAAGGCTCCAAGTCATCTCTTACACGTTCTAACAAACGTACACCAAACTCTTGATGAGCCATTTCACGACCGCGAAAACGTAGTGTTACCTTTGCTTTATCACCTTCATTCAAAAAACAAATTAAATTACGCAACTTGATATTATAGTCACCCTCATCAGTATTTGGACGAAACTTAATTTCTTTTATTTGAACTTGCTTCTGTTTTAACTTTGCATCATGTTTCTTTTTACTTTCCTGATAGCGAAACTTACCATAATCCATCAATCGACATACGGGAGGGACTGCTGTCGGCGCGATCTCAACAAGATCAACACCAGCCTCCTCTGCCAACATATTGGCTTCATTAAGTGTAGCAACCCCTATTTGCTCTCCATTTACACCAATCAAGCGTACTTCTGGGGCATCTATTTCGTCATTTATGCGTGCTGCTTTTTCCTGAGCTATGGCAGTTCTCCAAGTCTATTAAAAGAAAGAAAGTAAATTATCAGTTTGTATAACCCTTTGCTGCTATTTCCGCATCCAGTTGTTTAATCAATGCATCTAACGTCATTTGACCTAGATCAATACCCGAACGACTACGCACTGACACTTTCCCTGCCCGCACTTCTTCATCACCAACAATAATCTGATATGGCAGCTTCTGTAAACTATGTTCCCGGATTTTATAGGTTATTTTCTCATTCCTCAAGTCCAAGCTTACTCTAATACCATTCTGTTTAAGTTTATTAGCCACCTCATGCGCGTATTCGGTCTGTCCTCTGGAAATATTCATCACCACAATTTGCTCAGGAGATAGCCATAGCGGAAACGCACCTGCATGATTCTCAATAAGAATACCAATAAATCTTTCTAATGATCCTAAAATTGCGCGATGTAACATTACAGGCACCTGGCGCGTATTATCCTCAGAAACGAATTCAGCACCTAATTGTCTCGGCATGGAAAAATCGAGCTGTAAGGTGCCACATTGCCAAACACGGCCAAGGCTATCTTTCAATGAAAATTCTATTTTGGGACCGTAGAACGCACCTTCTCCGGGTTGCAACTCCCAAGACAATTGCTTTTGATCTAATGCGGCTTCGAGCGCAGCTTCCGCCCTATCCCATTGTTCTGCAGTACCAACGCGCTTCTGAGGTCGGGTCGAAAGTTTTACCAGGATATCCTTAAATCCAAAGTCCAGATATACCTTTTGCAAAAGTTCTATAAATTTAACGACTTCTGCCTCGACTTGATCATTAGTACAAAATATATGCGCATCATCCTGAGTAAACGCACGTACGCGCATAATTCCATGCAAAGCGCCTGAAGCTTCATTACGATGGCATGATCCAAATTCTGCCAGCCTCATAGGAAGATCTCGATAACTCCTTAAACCCTGATTGAATACTTGAACATGGCCCGGACAATTCATTGGTTTGATTGCGAAATTACGTTCTTCTGAATTGGTTGTAAACATATTCTCACGGAAATTTTCCCAATGTCCAGAACGAATCCATAATTCTTTATCGAGTACCTGTGGCGTTCTAATCTCTTGATATTCGTTTTCAGTGAGAATATTCCGCAAATACTGTTCGATCTGTTGCCATAGCGTCCATCCTTTTGGATGCCAAAATACCATACCTGGCGCCTCATCCTGGATATGGAATAAGTTAAGCTGTTTACCTAGCTTACGGTGATCGCGCTTTTCGGCTTCTTCTAAACGATGCAGATAAGCGTTCTGGTCATCTTTATTAATCCAGGCAGTACCATACACCCGTTGCAACATCTCATTTTTAGAGTTTCCGCGCCAATAAGCACCCGCCACCTTCATTAATTTAAAAACTTTAATCTTTGACGTTGTGGGTACATGAGGGCCGCGGCACAAATCAGTAAAATCTCCCTGTGAATAAATTGACACATCTTCATCGCCGGGTATGGATTCGATAATTTGAGCCTTGTATTGCTCTCCTTGATCTTTAAAAAAGCAAATAGCTTCCTCGCGTTCCAATACTTTCCGTTCAATTTTTAAATTACGCTTACTGATTTCCAGCATTTTTTTCTCAATAGCTGCTAAATCATCCGTTGTAAAAGGACGCTTATACGAAAAATCATAATAAAACCCATCTTCAATTACGGGACCGATGGTAACTTGCGCATCAGGAAACATTTCCTTTACCGCATGTGCCAACAGGTGTGCACATGAATGCCGTATAATTTCTAAAGCTTCAGTATCCTTTTCGGTGATGATAGCAAGCTCACTATCAATATGAATTGATGTTGAAACATCAACTAGCTTGCCATTAACCTTTCCAGCTAATGCAGCACGAGCAAGACCAGCGCCAATTGATAGTGCAACCTCCAAAACAGTTACAGATTGATCATAAATACGCTCCGAACCATCCGGCAATCGAATGACAGTCACTAGTTTTCCTTTAGAAAAATAATTAAAAAGAGTTGGCGCTTAAACACGATACTGAAATGATTTTTCCTGGAACATAAAAAGGGCGCAATTAATCATTCTCATTTTTCTCAAAACAAATGAAACATCTTACTTAAGGGCACCTCTTTCGAGAAACAATTATAAGTTACTGATTATAAGAAATATAGAAAAGAAAAAAGATCTGTTTTACTAACTTCATCATGTTTCTTCCTGACGCCTTGCCGCCTTCGGCCGATTACTACGCTAAAAATTCAGAGTTCTAAACAAGACCAGGCGCGAATAAAAAATATTGACGCAGCATATAATGGATAGGTAAGGAAACATTTTTTGTGAGCAACGAAGTATTGTGACGAAATATGGATTTTTAGAGGTGCCCTTAATTCATGTTCACATTAGCTATGGAAGCCAGTATGCATTTTCCCATAGCTATCTAGTAGTGGCAACCAGCAACGATCGGTCTCTTACTTCAATTATAAACCTAGCGGATACTCCTCTCATTCTTAACTGACTTTACCCAATCATTAAATTTTCTCATTGCATTTAGCAAAATCGGCGCGCCAGCGATTGCTACTGCATCAACTAGACAATACCATGCGGAAACACCACTCGGCGGATTCCCCTGAGTAAGATCAAATATCGGTTCAAGCGAAGCCCAATACCATGTACCTGCCGCTGTTCCAATAATTTCCAACCATGTCGTTATAAAAAAAGCGCCTAAATATACGAGAGGTGAGCGGCCTTTGAAGAGGTACACCAGAAATACACAAAACAATATAGCACCAACTTGATCTCCCTGCTCCGGAATGCCACTAATACCCCAAAGTGACCATAAACCACATAGCATAATCACCAACACTGCGATTTTTCTGCAATTCTTTAGAAAAAAACCTGAACGTGCAAGCGCAACCGCAGTTAAGTAAACCATCCCATGGCCTGGTGGTACATATAGCGGTACATTTTCCAATCGATAGGTATATCCCCCCATATAAATCGAAGCAAAGTGTTCTCCTGCTGTAGCAAATGCAACAGCAATAATCACTTGCATTCTTATCTCTTTATTTTCATCGTATAGCAAAGCAAACAGAAATATCCAAGCAATAATACCTAAAATAGTCTGCATCTGCAGGGTCGACCTTCCATCAATAACTAAACTAACAGCCACGCAAAAGAAGGTAAATCCAGCGATAAAATAATCTCGTTTTCTATGTGGATAATCAATATTAGGCTTTGGAAAATGGTCAAACATTTATACCTCTCTGAAATAAAAAGCCCGCCATTTGAAGGCGGGCAATTCAATTCTGAATTTTACTTCAATATCTTTTTTTCAATATCCACCCGAATCATATAATCTTGGCAAATATACTTTACCAAGACCCACCAGATACCATTCAGATCTCCTAAATAGTATTAACAGCAGTTTTCACTACAAATATCGCTAAGTGGATCAGTGTTTTTTTCTTAACGCATAAAGGAACGATTAAACTGTATCATTCCATGCATAAGTGAGTAAATGACCGATTCGACACTAAAAATCGTCATCATCCTCATCATCTTCGTCATCTTCGTCGTCGCCATCTTCGTCTTCCTTCAATACCAGCTTGCCTGTGGCAAGACTTGCATTAAGATCTGTCATCGGGGCTTCTTCGTGTACCAGATTCTGGTGGCAGTCAATACAGGTCGCGCCTTCTGTTTCCATTTTCTTGTGCGCCGCTTGTGCATCTTCTCCCGGTGGATCCGGGTTCTTATGGCAGTCCCGACAGGTCACGCTGTCCCATTTCTTCAGATTCATGCGCGCATCATGTGCCATAATTAATCGACGTTCGTTAAATTTCTCCAACGTCGAGTAGTCGTTCATGAATTCAAGATACAGTTCTCGCGTACCATCCACAATATGGGTATATACCGCCAAGTGAAAGTTGGAGAAGCCTTGCGGGATGTGACAATCCTTACATCCCGGATTCACTCCTAATGCTCCATAATGGGTCGATTGTTTCAATTCTTCCTGTGGATAGCTCATGGAGTGGCAACTGGTACAGAATTCTTCGGTGGAGAGTGCGGCTTCTCCGCCAAATACTACGGCTACCATCACGATTCCTAACAGTGCACCACTCAGCAGGGTGCCTATTGCGCCTTTTTGTAAACCAGTCATGCTTATCTCTCTCCCTTGCTAGTCTTCGTCTTCTTCGTCGGCAGCGCCGTCTTCTTTGGCTATTTGTGCGCTAGCCTGGAATTCGTCGTGAAATTTGAATTTTGGTTCACCTACAAATGCACCGTCCAGCTTGTAGTGTTCGTGCATCGCTTTACTATCCTTAACCATCTCGTCAAATTTGAAGGTGTATTTCGCATCAACTTCCGGGGTGAAGGGGGTGTACGGCGGTTTCGCTCCTTTCCAACCTGAGCCTTCGTAGTTCAGGTGGCAAGCATTACAGCTTTCTTCAAAGTGATAGTCTTGCCCTCTGTCGGCCAGTACTTTACGTTCCGTGGTTTTGCCAGATCTTTCAAATGCTTGCCCACCTTTACGATGTTCGCCCCGGTATTTCCGCCCCGCACCATGACAGGATTCACAGCCAACCGCAGCAACCTGCCTTCTCGGCTTATCTATCGCATATCCGCCTTTTTTCCCGAATCCGTCAACGTGGCAGCCAACGCAATCCTTGTCTTTGCTGTAGTCTTTGGCCGGGTCAAGCTTTGCTTTGATTTTGGCTTCTTCGCGAACGTTGGGTTTGAGCGATTCCATTGCCTTGGCATGGGCAGTCGAGCGCCATGACTTTCCTTGTGCTTTGTGACAGGAACTACATTTCTGCCGTCCTTCAAAAGTCTCGGCGACTACGTGACCTGAAAGAAATGCAAATATTACCAGGATAGCAAATAGGTAAGTTATCGGGTGCTTCATAGTTTCTCCTTCATGCTTTGATTGTTTGTTTTATCCGCTGGATATTTTACGCGATAACCAGTCTGTGTAAATGAGTATGATGAATGTTGGGTGCTTTTGTTTTTATCTGTCACTTTTTTATTGTCTATCTTTCTCTGCAATTTGTTGCTTTGGAATATTGTACACCCAGTAACTACCGTGCTGGTAGGCAAGTTGCGCGGCCTCCAGTTCCAGTGGCGCTGTCTTTTCTGCAAAAGGAAACAGTTGGGCTAACAAGGTGTTGCTGTCCTCGGCACTCGTCAGAAAAAAGGCGCGTATTTCACTATCGGACAGAGATTGCAGGGTGTAGGTGTCAAAGTCGTTATTTTTTAGCTGTACTTTCATGTGGTTGATCAGTCCATGCATGTTACCGGTCAGCGGAAAACCCTGATAGGTGATGCCAAACTTATCCGGGTACATGAGCCCTAGTTTGTAGAGGTCGGTTACGTGTACAAGGAGGTAGGCTTCCCGGTTTGAACCTATCAGCGCTCGCAGCTGCGCAACGCCTTCTTCCGCTGGCGCAAGCAGGGCTTCACTAAAACGCTGAAATTTGTCTTGTTCCTGTGGCGATGCGTTGCTGTGCCAGAATTCGGTTTCGTAGGCGCGAATGCTTGCGCTTTGTTCTTGCCATTGTGCCGGGAGGATCTGTGGCACGCCAAGGTAGCTGGTAAAAAGGGTTTCATGTCCGGTCAGCAGGTTTATTTGCCGCGAGGTGTCCCACCAGGATAATATCAGTGCATCCTGCGGAGCATGTTTCTGTATTGCGCTGGCAATGGCACTGAGTTCGGATGGCTTTTGGTCTATCGCGACCAGCAGTTCGCTGGTGTTGTTTTCCCAGTGGATGAGTACGGGCGCACTGTTCCCTCGTTGCGCAACCGTTGCTTGTCCAAGCGGTTTGTCAATTTCCGCGACGCGTACTTCGTATTTCTTTATCGTGAGGTCCGGCCAGGCACTCAATTCCAGTTCCGGAAATTGGTCGACTTTCCCTTCTTTAATGAGTTGGTAGTGATAGGGCGCGGCTGCCGGAGTGAACCACAGGTAAGCAAACCAGCCCAATAAAATCAAACCTCCCGTCACCAGGAGTATGCCTAGTAACGGGAGTAGTTTGCCCCCCCGTCGCGACGCCTGGACGTCGCGACGAGTTGCTTCAGCGGGTATCAACCTTCGCTTTTCCTACGTTTGCGCCATCCTGCCAGCGCTAACGTTCCCGCCAGCAGCATGCCGCCACCCAGACCACCCAGTGAGATTTTCTCCGCAGTGGTATCCAGATCAAGCAAGCTGGTGCGTTTGCCTTCGAGTTTGTTAACGCGTTCTTGCAGCGCTACCATTTCACGAATACGGAAGGTCTCATCCTGGATTTCCACGTAAGCGCGGTTCATTGGCCCCCAACCTTCGGTATAAGTCCAGCCACCCGGGTTGACGTGGGCTAATCCTACGTGCATTTTGGCCAGGTCGTTTTCACCCATCTCTAATACCTTGAGCTCCAGTGACGCCGGGTTGTTACCTTGTGACCAGAATAGCTGGGAGAAAATTGCAAATCCCGGTTTCTCCGGTGCAGGTGGTGCCGGACGATTGGTCTTTTGTCCAGCCAACAGGCCTTCGTTGTAGAGCTTCTCAACAACTTCATGCGCTTCCTGGTATTTCCTCAGGCCAGCAATGGTCCCTTGATCCATGAGATCCAGATAGGAGCGGGCAAAACTCTCTGAGTGACATTGGGTGCAGGTAACTACCCATGAGTCCAGACGCGCTTCTGACCAGTCGCTGGTGATGTTTTCTACTATGCCCGGCACAAAGGGGTAGTTCGCCCAGCGAATCTTTCTAACCATGTTGTGGCTATATTCGCCTTCATATTCCATGTGACAGCCTGCACAGGTCGGTGCATTCTGGCCACCTTTGGCATAGGCATCTTTCAGTTCTACGTCCCAGTTCCATTTGCTACCCAGCATGGCGACCATCTTGCCATGCTTGGACATGGAGTAGGCTTCCCAGTTGTTGTGATCAACTCCACTGTGGCAGGTGGCGCAGGCTTCCGGCTTGCGCGATTCCGCCGCTGAAAATTCGTGACGCGTATGGCATGAGTCACATTTGTTCTGGTTGGTATGACACATGGAGCAGCCTTCCGCTACTTCACGTTGCGGCATCGCCGCCCAGATGGTGGTCTCTACGTTTGCTTTGTAGTCCAGTGCGTGCGATGGACGTCCATCCGGCCATTGCTTGTCAGGCCAGATCATGGTGTCACGCTCTGATTCGCGCTCGGCAAATTCCTGCAGGTGACAGGCGCCACATACATCCGCTGTTGGCATGATGAGGTCTTTGCTGTGATCCGCTTTCTTCTTGGCGTTGATTTCTACGTGACAGTCAATACAGCCAACTTCTTTCAACGGTTCGTTGTCTTTCAGTTTGCCCATTGAACGCAGGTTCTTTTCTACGTCTTCAAGCTTGGCTTTTTTGTAAAAAGTCGGGTCGCTGGGCTTGAGGTTACGAATTTTATCCAAATTAGCATGCGTGCTACGCTTCCAGGCTTGCACCCAAACCGGCGATTCGTCAGTATGGCATTCCACACATTCACTACGACCCGCTACGTCCCTCATCGAGGTCGGGGGGGTGTAAAAAGTAGCCGGATCCAGGTATTTGCTATAAGGAATCGGCTCCCAGTACTTCGCCATGGTGCCAGGACCCGCACCTTGCGCCGGATCCTTGTAACGCTTTACCAGTGCATCATATAGCTGCTTGGGTGTGGTCTTGCTACGGTCTAGTTTTAATGCTTCATATGTCTCCGAGGGGACGCTCGGTACGCTCGCATGCGCTGCTGCTACTAGCAACAGGCCGCTGACAAGCAATATTGTCCTCAGCCAAAACTTGGCAACCATGTTTCTCTCCTTTATTGTTCCAAAATTGTTCACGTTCCTTCTTCTTCGCCTTTTCCATAGCCGTGGTTTCTTCGCCCACTCTTCTTCTACGTAAAGATCCATCCTTCTTACCTGTCAAGACACCAGACTACTTAGTCATCTATTCACTGTCAAGATAATTAGGACTCCAGTATTGTTCCATTCCTGAGGCCGAGTAAAAAGCAGACACGAGCTTTTTACAAATTAAGTCATTGCTTTGATTGCAGCAGATAAACGGCTCTTGTCACGCGCAGCCTTATTTTTATGGATGATGCCCTTATCAGCAATTGAATCTACAATCCGAATCGACTTATCAAATGTTACTCGCGCAACACTTTTATCACCTGATTCAATTGACTTCCTAATACTTTTAATCGCAGTACGTAACTTTGAACGTAAACTAAAGTTGTGCTCACGTTGCTTTACTGTTTGTCGCGCGCGCTTCCTAGCCTGTGCACTATTGGCCATAAAAATCCCTAAAAATTTTGCTCATTGCGGTATAAAACTGCAAATATTACGATTTTTCCTTACATATTGCAAGTTTACTGTTACTGTTTATTTCAAATGATCCAGACATTAAATTTTACCGAAAAATTTCAGTGCACCTTTAAATTCCAATTTTCGTCGTTATTCGATGTTACTCATAAAAAATTTCGCTATATATCAACTTATGCTGCGCTCAGATTTTTTACTGGCGCCTTGTCTTGCCTGGAAACTTGAATCTTTAGAGGCACCCTTCAACACCTATGTTTTTTATAAATATATTTGCAATCAAGAAATTATCTTGATATTTCACCACGTGTATTTAGAAATCATATTTTCTCTATTGCATTGCATCTAATAAACAAAAGATAATCCGCTGACGGCGTTTGTCTGCCTTGGTTATTAGCGATAAGATTACTTGAACGCACTACACACAATCTCCATAAAGAACCGTCATTATGACGGTTCTTTATCTAATGGCAGGATTCATTACTTTTCGCGTATAGCTTCAGCCTACTCTTTTGCGATTTCAATATTATTATTGATATTGAAGCTTACCGGCCAATTTTTTTATGATCATGAATTTCAAGTACTCAATAGAATAGAAATAAACCTCCCGAAATTTTTTATAACTAAACTAGTTTCCAATACTATTGGAATCCGAATGCTCAGCAGCCGAGTCATCTTTTTCATCAATAACAGGCGCAAAAACAGGCTCAGAATCTCGCGGTGCAAAAGCTGATGGTGGCGGCTTATCCATTGGGTGACCATCCAGACTTTTCTTCCCTTCACAAGCGCTTAATACTAACAAAACAACCGCTGTTATAACTAATGTATATTTCACTCTTAAATCTCCAATATTTGACCTTTCAGTTTAGCATAATGAAAGTAACTTCATCTCATAAATTTAAAATAGCAAACTAAAATTAGAAATTCGTAATTAAATTGCCACTTCCCTAAATGCCTGAGGAATCATTGTTAATACAATAATATGCAGCGATATCTGACAATAAAAAACCGCCCTATATAAGGGCGGTTTTTTTATTAGCCTAATTGCTAACAGGCCAATACCAACAGTCGTCTTCTAGTTTATTTCGGTGCAGAATCACGCTCATCCATGAAACCTGGAGGATATTGACCTGGCTTAGGTTCACCACATCCAACCAAAAATAATGCTAAGAGCACAGCAACAAATAGAGAGTATTTCATATCTTAAATCTCCTATATATTAAAATTTTATGACGATTAAAATTATATAACGATTCGTAGGCCATCCTTATTATGTCCTGAACGGCCTTATTCTTAATAACAGAATTAAACATGACTGTCCAGAAGATTTATCCAGAAATATTAACCATGCTTATCGCTTAAATTATCAGTTCGCTTCATTAATCAATAAGATATAACCATACAGGTACCATTGATAAAGAAGATCACTTATTTCCTTATTAATAGCTTCACCAGGTGATAATTTTTGGTTATCGGCAAGACTTTGTAATAAATAACTGGAACCCGCTCCTACGACATATGCATCGCCATTTAAAAAGAATTTGTTATTTTTAACCAACATGTGACTCTTCAAGTCCAGTTGTAATCCCGCCTTCAAAACCTGTTGTAAAAATTTTGTCTGGGATAGAGGTGTTAAAGGTTGATTAAAAAAAATATGTGGCTTTGGCTCAGTAAGATAAGTGCCAAGAAAGTTGGCTATATCAATATTATCCCATTTGATTTTTTCCAGAATAGTTTTCGTCTGATCCAGCATTGATGAACTTATAATTGCTGGATGTGGTTGTAATTTTATATCTGGATCGCTGTACCAACCGTCTACCTTAATATTATCCTGCAAATAGATTAAAAATTGATCAATTAGTTCTTGATGGCTAGGCGCACAAAAGCCAATGGAATAGGTCATGCAATCATTCTCTGCCATGCCATTATGAGCATAATTTGGCGGCAGATAAAGCATATCACCCGCCGTTAGCACCCATTCCTGTTCTGGATTAAAATTACGTAGGATTTTTAGCGGAATATCTTCAATTAAACTATTATCCTGCTGCGATGTTATTTGCCAACGCTTAGATCCTTTTCCTTGCAATAAAAAAACATCGTAGGAATCTATGTGTGGCCCAATCCCTCCTCCTTTGGGCGCATAGCTCACCATTAAATCATCTAGCCGAGCATAGGGAATAAAACTGAATTTTTGTAATAAATCACGTGCAGAAGGTAGGATGTGATTTATATCGTGAACCAGAAGTGACCATTGTTTCTTATCTAAGCTAGAAAAATTACTTGAACTTAAAGGACCATTTTTAACGAACCACTTTTCTCTTCTCTTGGTGATAAGACGTGATTGAGAATCTTCTTGACAAGCTAAATTTATGAGTTCCTCGTACGTTAATAAGTCTTGAAAATCTGAAATTGCATTTCGCACTAACAAGGGCTTCTTTTGCCAGTAATCCCGTAGAAATTTTTCAGGTGACAACTCACCCAGGGAAATAACTTTCATGATGTTAATGCTTTCTTCCCCATAAATGTTCTAAGCTTTTATCACGACCACATCTATTTCGATAATAAGTATAACGAATCGGGTTCTTAAGATAATAATCCTGGTGATATTCTTCCGCAGGATAAAATATGGACGCGGGCAATATCGCAGTTACAATCGGATCAGCAAAGCGGTTTGAAGCTTGCAAGGCATCTTTGGATTCTTCCGATTGTTTCTGTTGCATAACATCATGATAGAAAATGATACTGCGATATTGCCTGCCTATATCGCAAAATTGGCGGTCCGGCGTTAATGGATTAATTGTTAACCAGTACGCGGCAAGCAATTTCTCAAAATTTGTTTTCGTCGTGTCAAAACGTACTTGCACTGCTTCTACATGCCCGGTCTTCCCTGCAATCACCTGCTCATAGGTTGGATTCTCGACCGTACCACCAATATAGCCAGAAGTTGTAGAAACTACGCCCGGCAATTTATCAAAATCAGATTCAGTACACCAAAAACATCCGCCAGCAAAAGTTGCGATACCCATTGCAGCGCCTGTTGACTGGCTAGCAGCAACCGCCACACTTTGATTTTCAGATTGCACGTATGCCGCAAACATGAATATTAGCAATAACATACCAACAATAAATCTATGACAAAGTATTTTATATAAAGAATAATGGCGCATTTTCATATTTTTAGCTCCTCAGATCTGGAAGGTGCTCTTTTCGCAAAACAAACTGAAGGGCCACACCATTGTTACACCAGCGTTCTTTACGAGGTTGTGGTCCATCCTTAAATACATGTCCTTGGTGGCCATCACACCGCGCGCAATGGTACTCAGTGCGCGGAATGATTATCTTAAAATCTTGTTTAGTTGCAATATGCCCAGTAATCGGTTGAGTAAAACTTGGCCAGCCTGTACCACTCTCATATTTACGCGCACTATCAAATAGTGGTAAATAGCATGCAGCACAAATAAAAGTGCCGTCACGAAGCTCATGATTTAATGCACTACTACCGGGCAGTTCAGTATCTTCTTCAAATAAAACTTTGAATGCTTCAGCTGAAACGAATTCTCGCCATGTTTTATGTGGTTTATTCAGAGGCTGAATGGCTACTAAATCGAATGTGCTTGCAACCGCCTGTTTATATTTATATAGATGAATTACCTGAAATGCGGAGGCTAGTGCAAAACCTTGTAGAAGCGTACGTCGTTTCATATAAAACTCCTATTAAGTGCCAAAACCATTCATGGCCATTTAATTAATTTGACGCGGCAAATTTCCGGATTCTCAGCCACTGTCTGGATATCAGGCCTAATCATAATCAAATTTAAGTGCATTCATGAATGCATGATTTACATCTAAATCCTGTATCATCACAATTTTAGGATTATATCTTAGCCTACATGAAAATTACCTTCCTGGATTTCGAGCAAAATATCGCCGAATTTGAAGCGAAAATAGAAGAACTACGCTTTGCCCAAGATGACTCCGCTCTTGATATTTCATCTGAGATAGCTCGTCTACAAGCAAAAAGTCAAGCGCTTACCAAAAATGTGTATTCAAAATTAACATCCTGGCAAATCTCACAGGTTTCCCGTCACCCACAACGGCCTTATACTCTCAATTATATTGAGCATCTATTCACCGATTTCGAAGAACTTCATGGTGACCGCCACTTTGCTGATGATCATGCCATTGTTGGTGGATTAGCACGTTTTAACGGCCAAACGGTAATGATTATCGGCCACCAGAAAGGACGTGATACAAGGGAAAAAATTTATCGTAATTTTGGCATGCCCAAACCTGAGGGCTATCGTAAAGCACTTCGTTTAATGCAGTTAGCCGAAAAATTCTCTATCCCATTACTTACATTTATTGATACACCAGGTGCCTATCCGGGCATTGATGCAGAAGAGCGTGGACAGTCTGAAGCCATCGGAAAAAATCTCTATGTGCTCGCCGGATTAAAAGTGCCCATAATCTGCATTGTTATTGGTGAAGGCGGTTCCGGCGGGGCCTTGGCAGTAGCTGTTGGAGATTCGGTTCAGATGTTACAGTATGCGACTTACTCAGTTATTTCTCCTGAAGGTTGTGCGTCTATTCTCTGGAAGAGTGCTGAGAAAGCGGCTGAAGCAGCCGAGATTATGGGAATTACCGCTGATCGACTAAAAGCAATGAATCTAATTGATGGCATTATAGATGAACCCATCGGTGGCGCTCACCGAGACTATCCAGCAACAATGCAATCCGTAAAAAATGTATTACAGGAATCGCTGCGAAAACTACAGGATCATTCCATAGAAACTTTATTAGAGAAACGCCTTGAGCGATTGATGGGATATGGCACATTCAAGGAAGTCAAAATCGAGTAGCCTTGTTGATTGTACCAAAGAAGTAATCCAAACTTATACCAGACAAAATGAACATTTAATAGTGGCATTAAGTGGCGGGGTAGATTCAGTAGTACTCCTAAACTTATTGGTTAAGCTAGCTAATCCAATGAAGTTCAAACTTTCAGCTATTCATATTGATCATGGAATCAGCAGAAATGCGAATCAATGGGCCAAATTTTGCTGCACTTTATGTTGCACCTTAGATGTTCCCATTACTGTTACGCACTTAAAAATTAAAAAAGAATCTGGTATTAGCCTTGAAGCAGCTGCCAGGGATGCGCGCTATCAAGTTTTTAATCATTTGAAAGCAGATTATATTGTATTGGCTCAGCATCAGGATGATCAGGCAGAAACATTACTGCTGCAATTGTTACGTGGGGCCGGCGTAAAAGGACTTGCATCAATGCCTGTTTTAAGAAAACAGGCATCAAAATTGGCACCTCAAATTCTGCGACCACTACTCACCGCATCACGTCGTGCGATTGAAGAGTATGCCAGGCAAAATAAAATCGATTGGATTATTGATGAAAGTAATGAAAATATCGCTTTCAATCGGAACTTCCTGCGCCATGAAATTTTCCCGTTGCTTAGAGAACGCTACCCCTCCTACAAAAAAACATTCTTGCGCACAACCCGTCACCTGGCAGAAGCCTCGGATCTTCTAGATGAACTGGCGGCACTTGATGAAAAGAACTGTACCCTCTCTGGCAAGATTCGGATAGACAATCTGCGCAAATTAAGTCTTCCACGCGCAAGGAATTTACTTCGTTATACGCTTTCACAGCAAAATATAACGAGTCCCAGCACGATAAAACTGGAAAATTTATTGCGGCAATTATTATCTTCAAGTACCGACACAAAATTACATTTTGCTTTTTGCAATGCAGAGATTCGCTGCCACAAAGGTTTGATTAATATTCTTCCAAAAAATATTTTTCCAGATGAGAAATTACTAACTATATGGCATGGAGAGGAAAAAATTAGACTCCAGCAATTGAATGGCACGATCAATTTTTCACATGAAGAAAATACTGGAATCAATCTTATGAAGCTCACCATGCATAATGTAACTATACGTTTACGTGTTGGCGGTGAGCGTATTCGTCCTGACAGCATGCGACCACGACGGAGCCTTAAGAATCTATTACAGGAAGCTTCCATCCCGCCATGGGAACGGCGTGTTTTACCCTTATTATTTAGTGGCGATCAACTCGTATGGGTACCCGGCATCGGCGTAGATCATGAGTTTCAAGTAACGCCGGGAGAATCTGGATTGGTTCCTGTATGGCGACCTGATCGATAAACAGATATTCTATTAATCAAGTGCTCATGTATGACTATATAAGTAAATAAATATAATTACTGGAAAAAAATGATTCTAATTACGGGTGGCGCGGGTTTTATTGGTGCAAATTTTATACTGGACTGGTTAAAACAGTCAGATGAGAAAATTATAAATCTCGACAAACTTACTTACGCAGGAAATCTACAGAATCTCGCTTCACTTTCAAATGACCCAAGACATATCTTTATCAAAGGTGATATTGGTGATACGGAACATGTCTCGCAATTACTGGCACAACACCAACCTCGCGCTGTCATTAATTTCGCCGCTGAAAGCCATGTAGATCGATCCATTCACGGCCCTGGAGACTTTATTCAAACAAATATCATCGGAACTTTTCACTTGCTGGAATCCGTTCGTGCCTATTGGAGTCAACTAGAAGCCGAACCAAAACAAAATTTTCGCTTTCTTCATGTATCAACTGACGAAGTATATGGCTCACTCGCTGAGAATACACCCGCATTTACTGAACAACACTGCTATAAACCCAATAGCCCCTATTCAGCGAGCAAAGCTTCAAGTGACCACTTAGTGCGCGCTTATCATCATACTTACGGCTTACCCGTACTCACCACAAATTGTTCGAATAACTACGGGCCTTATCAGTTTCCAGAAAAACTGATCCCATTGATGATTGTCAATGCATTGGCAGGAAAACCCCTACCAATATATGGCGATGGGCAACAAATTCGTGATTGGCTTTACGTCACCGATCATTGCAGCGCTATTCGACGTGTTCTAGAAGCGGGTATTCCTGGAGAAACATACAATATTGGCGGCTGGAATGAAAAACCAAATATGACAATTGTCCACACCATTTGTACTTTACTGGATAACTTGCAACCCATTTCTTCTCCGTACCAGGATTTGATTACTTATGTTAAAGATCGGTCAGGGCACGATCGTCGCTATGCAATAGATGCTCATAAAATTGAACGAGAATTGAATTGGAAGCCAGTCGAAACCTTTGAAACAGGGATTCAAAAAACTGTTCAGTGGTATTTAAACAACCAGCCCTGGATAACTGACATCCAATCGGGTGCCTATAGAGAATGGATTGAAAAAAACTATGCAGCCATTGGCGAATGAAAATCCTCTTGTTCGGAAAGAATGGGCAGGTCGGCTGGGAATTACAACGCAGTCTTGCGCCCTTAGGTGAATTAATCGCGCTTAATAGAGACAGCTCAGAACTATGTGGCGACTTAACCCGACTTGAGAAAATTGCACAAACCATTCAAAGGGTCGCGCCAGATGTAATTGTTAATGCGGCTGCTTACACTGCGGTTGATAAAGCAGAAAATGAACCAGATTTGGCCCATATCATCAATGCACTGGCACCCGGTGTATTGGCAAAAGAGGCCAAGCGTAATAATGCCTGGTTAGTCCACTACTCAACAGACTATGTATTTGATGGGAGTGGCAGTAGCCCCAGAATAGAAACCGATCTTTGCGCGCCACTGAATGTCTATGGCAGAACAAAACGTGAGGGAGAACAGTTGATCGCCGCTTCAGGCTGCCATCATCTGATTTTTCGCACGAGTTGGATATATTCAACCTATGGCAATAATTTCATCAAAACAATGCTTCGACTGGGCAAAGCGCGTGATAGCCTGAGCATTGTTGATGACCAGATCGGCGCGCCAACCAGTGCCGATCTGATCGCCGATATTACTGCACATACCGTTCGTACTGCACTGCAACGTCCAACGGTATCTGGTTTATATCACCTTGTCGCAAGCGAATATACCTCATGGTATCATTTTGCCCGTTTAATTTTTGATTGTGCTCAGCAAGCCAGTCTCCCGCTTAAACTTCAACCTGACGCTTTATTGCCTATAGCCAGCAGTGACTTTCCTCTACCCGCAGAACGCCCGCTTAATTCTCGCTTGGATACCCATAAACTTGAAAGCACTTTTAATCTAAAGTTACCACATTGGAAAACTGGCGTAACACGAGTATTTAACGAATTGGATAAAAATAAATATTAAAAGGTAACTACTCGCCCCATACTTTATGAGCATCCCCCGCCAGGGCGATTTGAATGGCGATAAGCGGGTTGTACCCTCTATTGGCCATGGACTGCAGATAGCTTGAAATACGGCAATAGGCCTGTGCATAATCGCTGGCTCTGAAACAGCCGGAGACCTTTTGTTTGACTTTAGCCATCCTCAAGTCCCGCTCTGCTCGATTATTGGTA
>JAUXRH010000080.1 GCA_030682075.1 Nitrosomonas sp. | reverse complement strand
GCCCATAAATAGGCATCCCCCAAAGGGGATGAGAAAAATCGCCCTTGCCATAAGTGACCTTTCCATCCTTGATCCCGGTTTATCTTCTGTGCATAGCGCATATGCAATGGTTTTAAAACCTTCTGCAATCCTGCTTCCGTTCCAGGAACCGCAACAAGGTGTATGTGATTTGTCATCAGGCAGTAAGCCAAAATGTCCACACCGTGTTTGCCGCAATACTCTTTTAACCAATCGAGATGGATTTTTCGATCTTCATCGGAGAAAAATACAGTTTCTCGTCGATTTCCTCGCTGAGTAATGTGATGCGGTATCCCGGCAAATACAGTTCTGCTTAGTCTTGGCATTCATGGATTGTAATTGAATCCAATAATAAAGGGTAGCGTCCCCTTTTCTCGCAAAATTATTGTAATCAGCCCGGTTATTAAAGTTGAAATGTAAAAAGCAGTAATACCTGCCGGGAAGATGTTTTACATTCGATGTGAGGGGGTGTCCTATCCTATTTGGTACCAGGAGTCTGTCGGACTTAAGTGATCGTAGCGAGCAAAGTGGGAAAGCGAGGATAGATTGGCCGGATTTTGAGGCGCATAGTCATTCTATGCAACGAAAAATCAGGGTAATATGAACCGCTTGTCCCATTTGTGCAGTAGATCAACCTTAAGTCCGACAGACTCCTGGATAAAGAGAAAGAAAAAAAGCGCGAAAAGCGCATGGATTAATGCGTTGACTGGAATATACGGGCCAAATCTTATTTGGTACAAAATATCAAAAAATAGGACGAAAATATCAAATTTTGCGTCTTATTTGGCACTAAAATAAAAGATTTTCAGGATAAATTCAACCTGTCACACTAACAAATCTTTCGACAATGGACTCATCCATGCCGCCCGCTGCTTTGCAGCAATCATGAATTAAAAAAACAAGATCAGCTTTTTTCTTTGAATCAATTACTTTTCCGTGTTTTTTTAGCATTTCGTCGACCACTATCATTACGTGATGCATTAATAGTGGATCAAGCGTCTCGCCATAAGGTGGATGCTCTGGGGTTTTGAGCGTTAAGGCCATGGCTTTGCCGACTGGGTACGGTTTTGAAATGGCAGGTGGTGGGCCTTCGCCGTATAACCACCATTTCTCTGGTATTCCAGTTGCTTTCACAAGTGTTTCCATGCCGCCCTTTCTCGGCACTCTGTCTTTTTCTATCCATCCGTGAACGGTTTGTGGCGGCAATTCTCGGTCTCTGGCCCATTGGTTAATAGAGCTATCGCCAATCACAAGCAATAATTTATCCCTAATTCCCATCATCCACCTTATTTGTGATTAAGTGAGATGATATTCATCTCACTTAATTGGTCATCCACCTTATAAATAAAAACTTGAAAACAAAAGATTAAATAAAAACAACAAAAAATCTTTAATTTTTGAAGTGGGATGCTTGACATCCCTATTGAGATAGAAGTAAGATGCCACTGTGTCAATTTTCACGAAAACGTTAAACATGCCAAAAACCAGCCCCGAAAGACTGGCACAAAGCGGACATAATCGCAGCAGTACGTAAAGCAGGCACGAGTTTGCGGGCTATGTCGCGCAAGCTTGGTCTGGCTCATACAGCACCAGGAAATGCGTTGCATGGGTCGTGCCCCAAATATGAGCGCTTAATTGCGGAACGCTTAAATTCAATTCCACAACAAATCTGGCCAAGCCGCTACCACGAAGACGGCACGCCGAAATCAGGGCGTGGTGAGCGCTGACTTGGACGCCACAAAGCTAGATGCAAGTTTAACGCTGCTGGCAAAAATAGCAATGTAAATCCGACTTACATAAGGGAGGTCGCATGAACATTTGTTTAATGAACTTCGCTTCCAGATGGGTCGATTTGTTTTCTTCGATCAGCTAATTGCGTCGATGATTGTATAAGGAAGCTCTTTAGTCCTTATTATTTATAACAGCATGTGAGTTTTGTCACAGACAAATTCTTTAATAGCGGGGTAATCGGGCCAAGGCCGAAAATCGCCCGAATGTCACTCCAAATATGTTTATATAAAACAATCGGTTAGATGGAGTTACTTAAGAGAAATTACTAACGAAAGCGTATTTCTTTTTAACAAAAACATAGGGATATCTAAATGAATAACAAGCAACTCGAAATCATACAAACCATTGTAGCCATGTTTAAGGCAGCACCTGGCGCGAAATACTTGAGTGAATTTACAACATTTGTCAATACTGCTGATGGTTCCGTGGCGGGGCTGGCCAATGGGCTTGCCAATACGGATGTGTTCAAGCAATCCATGTATGCAGATACGCTGACGAATCAAGAATTTTCAACCCAATTTGTAGAGAGTATGCTTGGTTCCCTTGTGAGTGCAAAGAATAAATCCTGGGCAACTTCAGAAATAGAAAACATGTTGGCTGCGGGCCAAGGCCGAGGAGACGTGATTCACTGGGCGGCAACGGCGCTTGCATCCGTCGATACGACCAACCCGGACTGGGGAGCGGCGGCATTACAATTTAATAATAAAGTGGATGTGGCTGCTTATTATTCAGTTGACCTCGGTGGCTCAGCAAGCACTCTATCAGTCCTGCAACAAGTAACTGCAGATGTTACCAACCTTGCAGCGACCGTGACTGCGGCAAAAGCTTTATTTGAAACCGGTGTTTCTGGCAAGGTCATTGATGGTTATGTCAAAGGCGCAACCGTATTTGCGGATTTAAATGGCGATGGCATATTAAATGCAGGTGAAGTCAGCACAACCACCGATGCGTTTGGTAACTTCAAATTCCCGGCAGGGGCCACAGGGTTTGGTAACTTAATATCTACCGGCGGAACCGAC
>JAUXRH010000066.1 GCA_030682075.1 Nitrosomonas sp. | reverse complement strand
AGCAAAGTGGGAAAGCGAGGACAGATTGGCCGGATTTTGAGGCGCATAGTCATTCTATGCAACGAAAAATCAGGGTAATATGAACCGCTTGTCCCATTTGCGCAGTAGATCAACCTTAAGTCCGACAGACTCCTGGTTCCTAAAGAAGCCAACATTCATGCACCAGAAGCATAAATAAAATTCACTGCCTATCCGCCGGAAAAATTATATATAGTCGTTTTTAGAACGGAATATCATCATCCATATCGTCAAACCCACTGTTACTCTTGCTGGATGCCGGTTTGGCTGATGAACTTGAAGAAGGAGATGATGACCCACCATCATCTGAATCCGTCGCTTCAAAACTACCGCTACCAGACCGGCTACCCAGCATTTTCATATCAGTAGCAATAACTTCGGTTGTATAGCGTTCAACACCCGCCTTGTCAGTCCACTTGCGAGTCTCTAAGCGCCCTTCAACATAAACCGGACGACCTTTCTTTAGGTATTCACCGGCAATCTCGGCAAGTTTGCGATAAAAAGTAACGCGATGCCATTCTGTTTTTTCCTGTTTCTCACCATTCTTATCCTTCCAGGTATCCGTTGTCGCCAATGTAATATTGGTAACAGCTTCACCATTTGACATATAACGTGTTTCCGGGTCTTTACCCAGGTTACCAATGAGAATGACTTTATTAACTGATGCCATTTATGTTCTCCCTTCCAGCAATTTAACAACCCCTGCTTCATCAAAACCCTTCATATCCACTTTAAGATATGCTACGCGCTCATTTGCCAACACCAATGCTTCATCTACACCAGATAACGCAGACAGTCTCTGTGACAAGCTACTCGCCTGCACGCTATCCATTTCCCGGACTTGATACATTTTTGAACGGACAGCTGCGGGTGCTTTCATAGTAGCAGCAAGTATCAACCATACGACTAATAATAATCCACAAAATACGTAAAGTGCATAGCCACCATAATTTCCATATAAATAGCCACCTATCGATGCGCCAATAAAAGCGCCCAGGAATTGAGTGCTGCTGTAAATACCGATGGCAGTTCCTTTCGCACCCACTGGCGCAATCTTTGAGATAAGTGACGGCAGACTGGCTTCTAATAAATTAAATGCGGTAAAAAAAACCAGCAATGCAATAGCTGTACCCAAAATAGAGTTGAAGGTAAATGCCAACAGTACTTGTCCCATCAACAATAATGCAATTGCCGCAATAAATACCTGCTTGAGTTTGGCTTTTTTCTCACCATAGATAATAGCAGGAATGATCAATGCCATGGATATAACGAGTACGGGGAGATACATCTGCCAATGGTCATCCGCCGCCAATCCGGCATTACGTAACGATAGCGGCACAACCAACCACAGCGCCATGAGGGTTGCGTGCAACGCAAAGATGCCGTAGTTCAAACGTAATAATTGCGTATTGCTGAGCACATTGCGAAAACTTCCGACAGATGCCTCAGTATCAGAATGAAAACGGCTGATCAACGGATCAGGTATGACTTTATATACTACTACCATAGCAAATAAGGCCAGGATACCAGTCATCGCAAAAATTCCTGGCACGCCAATCCACTGGCTTAACATAGGCGCAACAATCAACGAAAGTGCAAAAGTCGTACCGATTGTCATACCAATCACTGCCATCGCCTTGGTTCGATGTTCCTCACGGGTAAGATCGGCTGCCAGTGCCATCACGGCAGCTGATATCGCACCTGCCCCCTGAATAATACGGCCAAAAATTACCCAGTAAATATCAACCGCATTTGCTGCAACAAAACTTCCAATCGCAAACAAAATCAATCCCAGATAAATAACTGGCTTACGTCCAATACGGTCAGACAGCCAACCAAATGGGATTTGTAAAATTGCTTGTGTCAGTCCATAAGCACCGAGTGCGATACCAATGAGCGTATAGTTATCACCACCCGGCAAATCCTCAGCATAAAAAGCAAATACTGGCAGAATGATGAATAAACCAAACATCCGTAAGCCATACACGCTGGCTAGGCCGACGGTGGCACGTAACTCTATGAACGACATTTTTTCGGAAGTTAATGGGGCTGACATGAATCAAATTGTGTGATTTATAAAAAGTTGGGTATATTAGCAGGTTGACCTATACATAGATAGCTAATGAATTTCATTAAAATACGTGGGGCGCGTACCCACAATCTCAAGAATATCAGCCTGGATCTACCCCGAAACAAGCTAATTGTTATTACTGGCTTATCAGGATCAGGAAAATCATCGCTTGCATTTGACACGCTCTATGCAGAAGGCCAGAGACGTTATGTTGAATCACTCTCCGCTTATGCGCGGCAATTCCTGCAGCTGATGGAGAAACCCGATGTTGACTTGATTGAAGGACTCTCACCCGCTATCGCCATTGAGCAGAAGGCAACGTCACACAACCCCCGTTCGACGGTGGGTACGGTTACCGAGATCCATGATTACATGCGTCTTTTGTTTGCACGCGCTGGCGATCCATACTGTCCTGAACACGGCATTACGTTAACGGTACAAAGTGTTTCACAAATGGTTGATCATGTGCTGCAACTACCGCTCGATACCCGACTGATGATTCTTGCGCCAACGGTAGTTGATCGTAAAGGCGAGCAAATGGATTTATTTGGTGAATTGCGTGCTCAGGGCTTTGTTCGCCTACGAATTGACGGTGAGGTTTATGATATTGATTCGTTGCCAAAATTGCACAAGACACGGAAACATACGGTGGAAATCGTTGTAGACAGATTAAAAGTTTCACCTGATGCCAAGCAAAGAATCGCGGAATCATTTGAAACAGCACTGCGTCATGCTGATGGCCGCGCGTTAGCAGTAGAAATGGACACCAGGCAGGAACACCTTTTCTCTGCCAAGTTTAGTTGCCCTGTTTGTAGTTATTCATTATCGGAACTGGAGCCACGATTATTTTCATTTAATAATCCATTGGGCGCTTGTAACAAATGCGATGGTCTGGGACAGATTACATTTTTTGACCCTGCTCGCGTGGTTGCCTTTCCTCATCTGTCACTGGCATCCGGTGCGATCAAAAGTTGGGACCGGCGCAATCAATTTTATTTCCAACTGTTGACTGGCCTGGCGAAACATTATGACTTTGATTTGGAGACACCCTTCGAGGATTTCGATGAATCCATTCAAAATATTATTCTGAATGGCTCAGGAAAAGAAAAGATTCAATTCATGTATCTGAGTGAAGGCGGTCATAAAAATAAACAGAATCATACTTTTGAAGGCATTATCCCGAATTTAACGCGGCGTTATAAGGAAACAGAATCACAGGTAGTGCGTGAAGAATTGTCAAAATATCTCAATGCTCAAACTTGCCCTGAATGTCAAGGTACTCGACTATGCCAACAAGCCCGCCATGTGCTGGTTAATGGAAAAGCGATTTATGAGATTAATAAGTTGCCTTTGAAACAGGCCAAGTCATTTTTTGATGAAATGAAACTCGTTGGACACAAACAAGTGATAGCCGCGAGAATCGTCACAGAAATCTCCAGTCGCTTGCAGTTTCTTAATAATGTGGGTTTAGATTATTTATCACTGGATCGCTCTGCTGATTCATTATCGGGAGGAGAATCTCAGCGTATTCGACTTGCCAGTCAAATTGGCTCGGGATTAACCGGTGTCATGTATGTGTTGGACGAACCCTCTATCGGGTTGCATCAGCGCGATAATGACCGTTTATTGGGTACCCTTAAGCACTTACGCAATATTGGCAACAGCGTTATTGTGGTTGAACATGACCAGGATGCCATTCTGGCGGCCGACCATGTTGTTGATATGGGTCCTGGTGCAGGTGAGCATGGCGGACATATCATTGCTCAAGGCACGCCACAGGCGATTCAGGAAAGCACAGAATCGCTCACCGGCAAGTATCTCTCTGGCAAATTAAGGATTGCGGTACCAGAAAAGCGCTCTGAACCAAAAAACGATCGTTTTCTTAGAATTGTCGGTGCTTCAGGCAATAACCTTAAAAATGTCAATCTCCATCTGCCTGCGGGTTTATTTGTTTGCATTACGGGTGTGTCAGGGTCTGGCAAATCAACACTGATCAATGAAACCCTTTATCGCGCCGTAGCACGTCACCTCTATGGCAGCAATGCTGAGCCTGCACCACATCAAAGTATTGAAGGGTTGGCTTTTTTTGATAAAGTTATCAATATAGACCAAAGCCCAATTGGCCGCACACCGCGATCTAATCCGGCCACTTACACCGGATTATTCACACCCATTCGTGAATTATTTGCAGGCGTGCCCCAATCGCGTGAACGTGGTTACGCCCCAGGGCGATTCTCATTCAATGTAAAGGGTGGACGTTGTGAGGCTTGTCAAGGTGATGGTGTCATTAAAGTTGAAATGCATTTTCTACCGGACATCTATGTAAAGTGCGATGTCTGCCATGGAAAACGTTATAACCGTGAAACATTGGAAATTCAATATAAGCTCAGGAATATCAACGAAATTCTGCAATTGACGGTTGAGAAGGCTCATGATTTCTTTCGTCCAGTACCAATAGTAGCAAGAAAACTGAGCACATTACTTGATGTGGGACTGGGCTATATCACGCTGGGTCAATCAGCAACCACACTGTCAGGTGGCGAAGCGCAGCGTGTCAAGCTTTCACTGGAACTTTCCAAACGTGATACGGGCCGTACGCTTTATATTCTTGATGAACCCACTACCGGATTGCATTTTCAGGATATTGATTTATTATTAAAAGTGCTTCACCAGCTACGCGACCATGGTAATACTGTGGTCGTCATAGAACATAATCTGGATGTCATCAAAACAGCCGACTGGATCATCGACCTCGGACCAGAGGGGGGCGATGGCGGTGGACAAATAATCGCCGAAGGAACACCAGAAACAATTGCCGCAAATCAATTAAGTTTTACTGGTCAATACTTAAAACAGATACTTAGCCCCTAATCCGTGGAGACGATGAATGAGTCCTCGCGAAATGCTTGTTAATAGCTTCAAAGCGGCTGTTAATGCAGCTAACCCACGCTACATCGTTCCACAACATTTACCTAAACCGCCTAAAGGGCGCACATTAGTTGTTGGCGCAGGTAAGGCTGTCGCTGCTATGGCACTTGCAGTAGAAGAACATTGGCCAAGTGATGCCATATTTGATGGCATGGTAGTTACACGCTATGGCCATCGTTTACCAACACAGAAGATTGAGGTAATGGTAAGCAGGACACCCTATCCCTGATGAGCACAGCCAACAAGCATCACTTCGCATTCTGACTGCGGTTAAAAAGCTTGGCCCTGATGACCTGTTGTTATGTCTATTTAGTGGCGGTGGATCAAGCCTGCTTTCCTGTCCGATGACAGGAGTGTCAATGCTTGATCTACAGAATCTCACACAGCAATTACTTCGTAGTGGTGCTACGATTCAGGAAATTAACACGATTCGCAAACATCTTTCTGCTATCCAGGGAGGTCGGCTTGCCGCTATGAGCCAAGCACCAATACTTGCGCTCATTATTTCTGATGTGGTTGGCGATGAACCAACACACATTGCATCAGGTCCGTGTGCACCTGATCCAACAACCTTCTCTGACGCAGTGGAAGTACTTGAACGCTATAGAATAAATTGCTCAACAACCATAAACAAAACTCTACTTGAAGGCAGTCAGAATAAAATTGAAGAAACACCTAAACCGAATTCTTCCGTTTTCATAAACGTCGAGAATCGAATCATTGCAAATACCCATTATTCTCTGACAGCAGCAGAAAGCTTTTTCCAGGATCATGGAATTGGCACCTTAATACTGAGCGATACCGTAACCGGAGAATCATCTGAAGTCGCCAAAGTTTTCGCGGCACTGGCAAGTATTAGGCGACAATTAACCTGTCCGGTATGACGACAATTAACTTGGCCGGTTGAGTGAAATTAGAAGCATGTAAAGTTACCTCTTAAAAAGGAGGTGAATTTGTCAGGCAAACACATCACTCAACAACAAAGGAATTTG
>JAUXRH010000060.1 GCA_030682075.1 Nitrosomonas sp. | reverse complement strand
TTTAGAAACAATCACTTACAATCGCAAGGACAAATCATAACCCACTGATACAGCAAGTGTTTTTATCAAATGTCAACAGACCCTAGGCGCGAATAAAAAATATTGACGCAGCATATGATGGATAGGTAAGGAAATATTTTTGTGAGCAACGAAGTATGGTGACGAAACGGGGTAAGCAGGCAAGCCGCAAAGCGGCTGCTCGCAAATCTGGATTTTTAGAGATGCCCTTAAGGTTGATCTACTGCGCAAAGGGGATAAGCGGTTCTATTATCCTGATTTTTCGTTGCATAGAATGACTATGCGCCTCAAAATCAGGTCAATCTGTCCGCGCTTCCCTACTTTTCTCGCTACGATCACTTAAGTCCGACAGACTCTTGGACATACACACTGTATATTCCATTTTCATGGTTGTTATTGTCAGATGATCAGTGAATTAGCCTGTAAACTTACTTTACTGAGAGGCTGTGGCGTTGGCGTATTATGATTTGGTAAATAGGGTGTCGAACGGTTCCTGCTCATTGAAAGAAAACTACCCAGTTCAAAGCTAATATTTTTGACTTTGCTGCACAGGGGGGGGGGGGGGCTTTTTTTGTAATTACTTTTTTAGGATACTTGGCTTTTAACTGAGAATAAAGAGAATCGAAATGAGAAAATTTCAATGTAACATCTGTGGCTTTGTTTATGATGAGTCTGCTGGCGATACAGAGCATGGTATTAAGCCGGGTACGCGCTGGGAAGATATTCCTGAAGATTGGGCATGTCCCGAGTGTGGTGTAGTTAAGGCTGATTTTGAAATGATTGAGGTTTAAGCAATGAATCACGGTCCTGTCGTTATTGTCGGGAGTGGACTTGCAGGTTATGCGGTAGTGCGTGAGCTTCGGAAACTGGATGGTGAATTGCCTGTCATTATGTTGTCTGCTGATCATGCCGGTTTTTATTCTAAGCCGATGTTATCGAATGCGCTGGCTTCAGGTAAGACGCCGGTTTCTATTCTGAATTCTGATGCAGCTCGGATGGCCGAACAGCAGAAAATTACCATACGGCCATTTGTTCGAGTGACCGCGATTGATAGTTCTAGAAATGAATTACTGCTTGAAGATGGCGAGAAACTATCCTATGACCAACTTGTTTTAGCGCTGGGTGCAGATCCAATTCGCTTACCATTACTGGGAAATGGCGTTTCTGACATACTGTCTGTCAATGATCTTGATGACTATGGTCACTTTCGAGGCGCGCTGGAAGGGAAAAAACAAATCTGCATTCTCGGTGCTGGATTAATCGGTTGTGAATTTGCAAATGATCTTGCAGCAGCAGGTTATCAAGTACATGTGGTTGATATTAATGCACAGCCGCTAGGGCGACTGTTGCCAGCAGCGGGCGGCGCTTTTATGCGGAAAAAACTGGAAGCAATTGGCGTAAATTTCCATTTGGACACGATGGCGCAGTCTGTAGAACGAGTGGGTGATCGATTACGATTGAATCTTGCGAATGGTGAAACGATTGATTCGGATATCGTCCTGTCAGCAGTGGGTCTGCGTTCACGCACCAAGCTGGCGGAAGCAGCGGGTATCGCAATCAATCGAGGGATTGTGGTCAATCAGTTACTACAGACTGAATTGCCAAACATTTATGCACTGGGTGATTGTGCTGAGGTGGGAGGTAAAGTATTACCATTTGTTATGCCAATTGCCAATGCAGCACGTGCCTTGGCCGCAACACTGGCTGGCACACCAACGCCGGTGCATTATCCAGCCATGCCAGTTATGGTAAAAACACCCGCTTGTCCCACAATAGTATCACCACCTGACTTCGATGCGGAAGGTGAGTGGCATGTTGATGCTGACGAGGAGGGTGTAAAAGCACTGTTCCAGGATACGGAGGGTAATCTTCTTGGCTATGCTTTGTTAGGTGCAGCGACCAAAGAGAAAAATATACTGACCACACAATTGCCCGCCTTATTGATATAAGGTGCCCATAAGCTTATTTCTGGAATCTAGAAGTAAGTAATTATCAGCGTAGGCACAGGCACACTTCGTTTTTTGCATATTCCAGTTTGCTTGTCATGATAATGTTTCTAATTGACCACCAATGGTTATCCCAATAGCCATGAGATTCCTTTTTGATTTTTTTCCCGTGATATTGTTTTTCGCTGCTTTTAAGGTTTATGATATTTATGTTGCTACCGCAGTAGCTATAGCTGCGACTTTTGTCTAAATTGGTTGGACATGGTTACGTTATCGTGAGGTAGATGCCGTATTATGGGTAAGTCTTGTTATTATCTTACTCCTGGGTGGTGCAACATTGGTGTTTCAGGATGAAACATTTATTAAGGGCACCGCTAAAAATTCAGAGTTCTAAACAAGACCAGGCGCGAATAAAAAATATTGACGCAGCATATGATGGATAGGTAAGGAAATATTTTTTTGTGAGCAACGAAGTATGGTGACGAAACGGGGTAAGCAGGCAAGCCGCAAAGCGGCTGCTCGCAAATATGGATTTTTAGAGGTGCCCTTAAATGGAAGCCAATCGCGCTCTATTGGTTGTTTGCCGTTGTATTATTGGTATCCAATAGTTTTTTTAAGAAGAACTTGATACGCGTCTTGTTGGAAAAGCAGGTAATCTTACCCATAACTGTTTGGATTCATTTGGTTAATGCTGGCATTCGTGCTGGTACTGGGAATGATGATAGGGGAATACGTAAAAAAATCAGAAGACCCATAGTAGAGGGTTACTCCAGGAAAGGATAATTCTGCAGAAAATTTAATGGTGGAGGAACGCTTTGTGGAAGAGAAGGCTAAAAATAAGGACATATGATGCTTTATGTAATCAATGGTGAGGATGCTCCTGATAGTTTGGAAAAAAGGCTGGAAGTTCGCACCGAACACCTGAGACGTATCAAAGAGTTGCAGGAAGAAGGGCGTCTGATTCTAGCCGGCCCATACCCTGCAATCGATAGCCCTGATCCAGGCCCGGCAGGTTTTTCAGGGAGCTTGATAATCGCAGAATTTGAATCGCTGGAGACAGCCCAGGCATGGGTAGCAGCAGATCCTTATGTAATTTCAGGTGTGTATGCAAAAGTGGTCGTCAAGCCATTCAAGAAGGTATTGCCTGCGTAATTACGGGTAAATCGAGCCGCATGAAATTCTCATTTCATGAAATTCCTGAAATATTCAGCTCGTTAATGCATAACGGATATGCGCTCAAATGGTACGGTGAGCAAGGGTTCACGTACACAAAGATAAGGCGTATACTGCAAATTCAAATTTTTTCAATTTTATTCAATTCATTAAAAAAGGAAGTTCCATGCGCTTGATGAAATTTTCGCAGTTAGCAATAGTTGGTATTTTTAGCCTGATTGCCATGACGACTGCTCAAGCCCAGGCTACAGTAGTCTTGGCTAAGGTAAATGGTGTAGTTATTCCTCAGTCGCGTCTTGAATTGATGGTGAAGGTAAATGTCGCTCAAGGACAACCAGATAGTCCGGAGATGAGAAAAGCCTTGCGCGAGAATCTTATTACTGAAGAAATAATTGCTCAGGAAGCGAAAAAGAAAGGACTTGATAGAGATCCTGAAGTCATAACTCAACTTGAAATTTCTAACCAGGCAGTGTTAGTCAGAGCATTCCAAGTTGATTACATAAAGAATAATACGATTAGCGATGATACGTTACGTAAAGAATATGAAATGCTGAAATTACAGATGGGTGACAAAGAATACAAAGCGCGTCATATCCTTGTGGAAAATGAAAGTGAAGCATGGTCTATTTTGGATAGCCTCAAAAAAGGTGCCGATTTCGGCAAAGTTGCGGCAGAAAAATCGATAGATGAGGGTAGTAAAATGAATGGTGGGGAACTTGATTGGAGTCCTGCTGCAGCCTATGTCAGACCTTTTGCAGAAGCTTTGGTGAATCTGGAGAAAGGGAAGCTAACTAACGCACCTGTACAAACTAACTTTGGTTGGCACGTTATACAGATGGTTGATATTCGCAATATGGAAACTCCTCCTTTCGAGGAAATTAAAATGAATATGCAGCAGCGTGTTTTACAACGAGAGTTTCAATCGGTTGTACAGGATCTACGTAACACGGCCAAGGTCGAATAATCAGGATCGCCCATTCTGGTGATTTGAAATAATTCTCCGATCTGTGAATTATCGATACCTCGCCCCTATGGGGCGGGGTTTTTTTATGTGCCTTGTATTCTCGACTCTACCCGTGATGCCATTGCACATAATAACTCGTAGCTGATAGTCCCCGCAGTACTTGCTACTTCATCGACTGGCAATCCTTTTCCCCAAAGTATTACTGGGCTGCCTAATTCAGCATTCTCAATGTGACTCAAATCGACAGCCAGCATATCCATAGATACGAATCCCAGTGTGTGAGTCCGCTGGCCGTTAACCAATACGGGTGTGCCTGTAAGTGCGTGGCGCGGATAACCATCGGCATAGCCACCTGCTACGATACCAATACGCATTGCATGAGTCGCTTGAAATTGACCGCGATACCCAACTTTATCGCCTGCTTCAAGATTCTGTATTGCGATGAGTTTACTTGAGACGGTCATAACCGGTTTCAGGCCCAGTTCAGCTGCTGTTCTGTCTGAGAAAGGTGAAGCGCCATAGAGCATAATACCTGGTCGAACCCAGTCGGCATGTGTTTCCGGGTATTGCATGATGGCTGCAGAGTTGGCTAGTGAACGTAGATGCTTTAACCCCATTGTTTTCGTGTCGAAGCATTGTAATTGCTTGGTTACACTTGCCTTCTCCGTAAGGTCATCAGCATTGGCGAGGTGCGTCATTAATGAAATTTGATTAATGGCTGGATTGGTTTCAAGAGAATGCAAGGCAGACGGAAACTCTTCGGGAGCAAAGCCCAATCGGTTCATCCCCGTATTAATTTTGACGAATACATCTAATCTATTGCATTCTACCGATGCTGCCAGCATCATCAGCTGTTCTTTGTGATGAATAACTGCACTTAGATTATATTGTTTAAACAGCACCAGTTCTGTTGTAGAAAAGAAACCTTCCAGTAGTAGTATTGGTTGATGGTAGCCGGCCTTTCGTAGACATATCGCAGCGTCAAGTTCCAGCATGGCAAATCCATCGGCATTCTTTAATGCTTTGGCCGCGTGCAGCAGTCCGTGACCATATGCGTTCGCCTTTATGACAGCCATAACACGCGCATGAGGCGCATAATGGCGAACAACCGATAAATTATGTTCGAGCGCAGAAAGATCAATTAATACATGGATAGGGCGTGACATTAATTTCGTATTTGGAGAGGTTTATTGTTTGTTTCTTAATCGTCTATAAAGACAGCTAATTTAAAAGGTTCTTAACCGTGAGATATTGGCTCATTAATCAGCGGCACTTGGAATCATTATGGTCCAATATAGATGAGATTGAGACGGATAGTATGTAATTACTTGTCAGCACTGTTTCATGGTATAAAACAGCTGCCGTGTGACTCGGCACCTTACAAAAATAAAGTTTTTAGAGGGAACAGTTTGAATCGCGGTTTCTATACTATCATGGCGGCGCAGTTTTTTTCGTCATTGGCAGACAATGCTCTGCTTGTTGTCGCTATCGCGCTGTTGATAGACCTGCATGCACCTGCTTATCTGACCCCCATGCTAAAGTTTGTGTTTGTTTTGTTCTATGTAATTCTTGCCCCTTTTGTTGGCGCATTTGCTGACTCCATGCCTAAAGGGCGTGTGATGTTTATCAGTAATACGATCAAAATCATCGGCTGTGGTTTGTTGTTTCTTGCAATGCATCAGTATGTTGCACTCGCTGCTTATGCTGTCGTTGGATTAGGTGCAGCAGCTTATTCTCCTGCTAAATATGGCATACTCACCGAACTTTTACCACCTGAAAAACTGGTGATTGCGAATGGATGGATAGAGGGATTAACGGTCACCTCCATTGTGCTGGGTACAGTGATGGGCGGATTGTTAATTACACCGGCGGTTTCGACTGTATTACTTTCACTTGGCACACCTTTTATAGATACGGCGCTGGAAGCAAGTATTTTCCTGGTTGCCATTACTTATAGTATTGCTGCCATATTTAATCTCTATATTCCGAATACCGGAATTGATCATCGTATCCTTAAGAAGAATCCATTCTTTCTGGTCCATGAATTCGGGCATTGTTTGAAGTTATTGTGGACAGATAAACTTGGACAGATTTCACTTGCTGTGACTACTTTATTTTGGGGGGCAGGTGCAACGTTACAGTTTATTGTTTTGAAATGGGCTGAAATTGCGCTTGGCTATCCACTAAGCAAAGCAGCGCAGCTGCAGGGTGTGGTTGCGATTGGTGTAGCGGTAGGTGCAGTAATGACCGCAAAGTTGATCACTTTGCGTCAGTCAGTAAAAGTTATTCCACTTGGGATTGCGATGGGTGTCGTGGTGATGATCATGGTCACTGTCAGTGAATTGTGGGTTGCAATTATTTTACTCACATTGATTGGTGGCTTGGCAGGGTTTTTTGTGGTGCCAATGAATGCGTTACTACAGCACCGTGGTTATATTTTGATGGGTGCAGGTCACTCAATTGCCGTGCAGAATTTTAATGAGAATCTGAGTATTCTCATTATGTTGTTATTGTATGCAATATTGATTTTATTCGAGGTGCATATTTATATAGTTATTGTCTTATTCGGTTTGTTTATATCAATAATTATGGCATTGATTCGTAAATGGCATTTGTTAAACCAGCGCGAGGAAGATTCATTGCATTTGATTGGCGCAATAAAACAAATTAATCCTAGAGAGGTTACCAAGTAAACCGTGGCAACCATTTAGCCCGGATATTGCATGAATTCGCACGATGATCACGCATGATATTGGTTTCACAAGGGATTTTTCGAAGAAGCAGTGCAGGGCGCCTCTAAAAATTCAGAGTTCTAAACAAGACCAGGCGCGAATAAAAAATATTGACGTAGCATATGATGGATAGGTAAGGAAATATTTTTTGTGAGCAACGAAGTATGGTGACGAAACGGGGTAAGCAGGCAAGCCGCAAAGCGGCTGCTCGCAAAATTGGATTTTTAGAGGTGCCCTTAAGGTTGATCTACTGCGCAAATGGGATGAGCGGTTTATATTACCCTGATTTTTCGTTGCATAGAATGACTATGCGCCTCAAAACCAGGTCAATCTGTCCGCGCTTCCTCACTTTGCTCGCTACGATCACTTAAGTCCGACAGGCTCCCAGGCTAATGATTGCATCGTAGCTTTAGCAAAACATAAATCTTCCCAAGCTTTTGCCTTATCAGGTAAGGAACGTAACAGGTAAGCAGGGTGATAAGTGACAATCAAAGGAATACCAGAATACGTGTGTAATTTGCCGCGTAAACTGGAAATATTATCATTAAGCCCAAGCAGACTCTGAGCCGCAACTTTGCCCAAGGCAATAATAACTTTTGGTTTGACCAGTTCTATCTGTCTTGCAAGATAGGGTTCACATTGCCGCACTTCAGTTGAATCAGGGTTTCTGTTATTTGGCGGACGACACTTGACTATATTCGCGATATAGACATGATGGCCACGCTGTAATCCGATAGCCATTAACATGTTGTCCAGAAGCTTTCCGGCTTGGCCAACGAAAGGTTCTCCGGTTGCATCCTCCCTTGCGCCGGGTCCTTCACCAATATATAGCCAGTCAGCGTTCTCATCGCCCGTGCCAAATACGGTATGGGTACGTGCCTGGCATAAAGTACAGGCTGTGCAGTTGGTTACTTCCTTTTTGAGTTGAGACCAGTTCATGTGCAATATCTGATCACGACGTGCTTCATTCGATATGTCACCAGCACGCTCTTTCTTATGCTGGTCTTTTTTAATTAAAGGTGGTGTTGGTATGGAATCTTTTAATCCATCCAATGTGTTATGCCATTGAGGCAATAAACCCAATTCCTTAAGTATCTCTTTACGTCTGATACTCATAGTCTCAATTCCATAACAATGGCATCCTCACGCCCACACATCGCAGGATAGTAACCTTTGCGCCTGGCAATTGGTTGGAATCCAATTTGTTTGTATAGATTGGCGGCGCCAGTATTGGATTCACGGACATCAAGTAACATTGTTTGTAAATTATGCTGTACGGAGAGGTCAATAAAATGTTCAAGTAACTTTCGCCCCCAACCCTTGTTTTGCCATTGAGCAGTAATTCCAATTGTCAAAATATGGGCTTCATCTGGGCCGGCCATCATAACGCCATAGCCGAAGAGAGTATCAGCCTGTTCCAGTACGCTACAGAAGTATCCCGTGTTGACTGAATCAGCAAAATTTTGCCGAGACCAAGGAAAAAGAAAGACCTCGCGTTCTATAATAATTACACGATCCAGGTCGGCTGGAAGCATTGTTCTTATCCAGGGCGTCTGTTGTGGTTGGGTGCTCAACGTTCGTTTTCCTTCAGCGCTACCTTGTTGCGTATATATGTGGGCACAGCATCCATCGGATTAAGACTTGATTCATTTGTAAATTCCTGGGCTGCAAGTTGCACTATCTCACGCGCATGTGGATAAAGGCCATAATCAATGCGGAGTAAACCGCCATTATAAAGATGGGATAACTCTTTTGGATACGTATCAAAACCGTTGCCACATCCGATCCAGTTATCCCCTGAAAGTAGCGGTGCTTGTTGCGGTAGACAAACAGTTGGCGCACTTATTGTTTCCCAGTTACCCGCGCTGCGTGTATAAGCGGCATGATAAATTTCACCCATACGGGCATCTAGCGCGACGATAATTTTTTGATTCCCATTTTTTTGCGCTACCGCTTTTAGTGTGCTGATCCCAACGACTGGAAGGTTTGCTGCAAAAGCTAATCCCTGAGCTACGCCGCAGGCAATTCGTAAACCGGTAAAAGAGCCAGGCCCGGAGCCAAAAGCGATACCATCAAGTTGTGTAAGTGCCAATCCGGCTTCTGTCAATATTTGTTGTGTCATTGGTAAAAGTAAGTCAGAATGTCTCTGTCCGGCAAGTATTTCTTTGCTGATTATCTTGCTATCAAGCATTAAAGCTAAAGAGCAGTATTCAGTTGAAGTATCAAAGGCAAGAATTTTCAAGGGATATAAAAAAGTAATAGGAAAGAATGAGCTTAGTGATTTAGGAGCCAGCGATAAAGTGGAATATAAACAGCACCATGGCACGTTTGTTTTGACTGAACCAAGAGCCACTCATGTGCTAGCCAGCTTATCGGTTTTGCTAAATCAGGCAAAGTTGGATGTGACACTTTCCTTACCAGCGTGATATGCGGTACAAAAGCCCGTTGGTCGAATAAAACCCCATTAAAAGATAGTGCAGATCTTAATTTAGTCACTAGATTAAGAAGTTCTGGATGATGTTTATTGCTTCCAGCATAAACGATATGATTATGTTTCCAGTAACGGATTTCTTCAATGGAGAAGTTAAAAGAACTTGCTCTAACACTTCCAGCTACAACGCGGAACCTGTCAAGTTGGTCGATATCTATATTCCCCAGGAATAACAGTGTCAGGTGAATTTTACTTTTTGTTGTTTTTTGCCCACCACAGGTTGCCTTGATTTGTTTTGCAATGCGATCTAATTGTTTCAACGCGGCTTCATCCGGTCGGATAGCAAAAAAAGCCCGAATGGTGTTTTTCTTTATGTTGGTATGTTTATCAGTCACTTTTAATCAGGCACACGACTTCAGCAACAATACCCTCTCCTCGACCAATAGTGCCAAGTCGTTCAGCGGTTTTTGCTTTAATATTGATATTATGGGGCTGGGTATTGAGATCCTGCGCTATATTGACAATCATGCTTTGAATGTATGGTGCCATTTGGGGCGACTGGGTAATAATGGTTGAGTCTATGTTCATAACTTCATAACCATTTTCCAGAAGTAAATTCTTAACATCGCGCAACAATACCCGACTGTCAATATTCTTGAAGCGTGGGTCAGTATCTGAGAAATGTTTTCCGATGTCGCCTAAAGCCGCTGCTCCAAGCAGTGCGTCACAAATTGCATGTAATAATACATCTGCATCTGAGTGGCCGAGCAAACCTTTCTCATAAGGGATAGTCACGCCGCCAATAACAAGTTTACGGCCCTCAACGAGTTGATGCACATCAAAGCCTTGTCCAATCCTGATTGTACTCACAGTATTTCCCTTTTTTGAAGTATTAATTCTGCTAAAGCCAGATCCTGGGGATAAGTGACTTTAAAATTGTTTGTGTTACCGAGCACCAACTTCGGACGAAAGCCTAAAGTTTCCACCGCACTTGCATCATCAGTCAGGCAGGTTCTATCCGCACCACTCAAGGCACTCACAAGCAGGCGGTAACGAAACATCTGGGGTGTTTGTGCTTGCCATAGATTTTCTCTTGATTCAGTATTCTTAGCTCGCTTGCTGGTGTCGCTACGTTTTAATGTATCAGCGACCGGAATAGCCAATAATCCACCAATCGCGTCATTGGAAAGTTCATTAATTAAATTCTCCAGTTGTTCAGGCGTCAAACAAGGACGAGCTGCATCATGCACCAAAATCCAATCATTATCATTAATTGTTAACAGCTGTTTTATTCCTTGAAGACCATTTAAAACGCTTTCTGCCCGTGTCGCACCGCCGCAATTCAGTACCAGTAATTTTTCAGAGAACTCTGACCAATTGTATTGTGACCAATTATTATCTTCGGGTGAGAGTACAACGAGTACATGTGAAATGTGTGGTGCGCCGCACAATGTATGGATGGCATGGTAAATCATTGGTTTTCCGGCTAAAGCTAGGTATTGTTTGGGTAGTCCCTCACCGATACGCGAACCTGAGCCTGCAGCAGGAATTAATGCAAAGAACTTGGACATGATGTTTTGTGTAATAAATTAATTATTGATGGGCAGCTATTTATTTAACCGATTTAACCAGGCACATCTAAGGTAACTAACGGATAGACAGTTGGATTAGCAGTGTAAGTTTTACATAGTATTGTAGAGCAATTGCAGGATAAAGAATTTAACGTAAAGTTTTTTGAGTCAGTTAATAAACCAAGCGCTATATCATACATAATTCAAATAAATACCACATATTGTATAATTCTGAATTAAATTTCTCAGGTAGGATTTATGGAAACAGAACAAATCAATAAAATTGATGATCATCTCGGTAATCTTAAAAAAAGGGTATATGAATTGCGGAGGTTTCTTTGACTTTGATGCTAAGAAGACTCGTCTCATAGAAATCACTCGATTGGCGGAAGATCCTGGTATATGGAGCGATAATAAACGCGCGCAGGAATTGGGGCGTGAGAAAAAGATTCTTGAAGGAACGGTAAATGCCATTGAATTAATTGATCATCATCTAAAAGATGCACATCAGTTACTTCTGATGGCAAAGGAAGAAAACGATAATGCGATGTTAGAAAGTATTGATGTCGATGTAGAGCTTCTCGAAAAAAAAATGTCGGAAATTGAATTTCGGCGGATGTTTTCAGATCCAATGGATCCAAATAACTGCTTTATCGATATTCAATCGGGATCCGGTGGGACAGAAGCACAAGATTGGGCAGCAATGTTAGAACGAATGTATTTGCGCTACTGTGAACGACATGACTTTAAAGTAGAGATTCTGGAAGAATCGGCAGGTGAGATCGCCGGTATTAAGAGTGTCAGTTTAAAAGTATCGGGAGATTATGCATACGGCTATCTACGTACAGAATCAGGAGTGCATCGACTTGTACGAAAATCACCATTTGATTCAGGAAATCGACGACATACCTCATTTGCAAGTGTCTTTGTTTATCCAGAGGTAGATGACACAATAGAGATTGAAATAAATCCGGCAGATTTGAGAATAGATACTTTTAGAGCCTCAGGTGCTGGTGGACAACATATTAATAAAACTGACTCAGCAATACGAATAACGCATATACCAACCAGTATAGTAGTGCAATGCCAGAGTGGGAGATCGCAACACCGGAATAGAGCAGATGCGATGGCAATGTTGAAATCCCGATTATATGAATCAGAGCTACGTAAACGTAATGAAAAGCAGCAAGCAATAGAAGATTCTAAAACAGACATTGGGTGGGGGCATCAGATTCGATCATATGTATTAGATCAATCAAGAATAAAAGATTTACGTACAAATATAGAAATAGGAAATACACAGGGTGTACTTGATGGAGACTTGGATAATTTCATTGAGGCAAGTTTGAAAAAGGGGGTGGGAACGGCTTAATTATTACAGGAACACAAATAAAACAGAATAAAGATAAACAATATGAAAAGTTTCTAAATTGTTACTGACTGTATTCATTGGGTATTAAGACAAAATTACGGATAAGTAAAATTAAAGTCACAAATGAAGCTTGACCAAGAAGATAGAGTCTGTATAATTCGGTTCTTCGCTGCACGACACACAAGAAACAAAAGAAAAACAGCAGCGAAATTGCTCTTTAATAATTAACAGTCGATAGGTGTGGGCACTTTGCAATGATTGTAAATTATCTAATAAAATAGATAGTTAAGTAAAAATTGAAGTGTTCGCAAGAAATAAAATTATTATTTTATTAAAATAATAATAAACGTCAAGCGAGAGTTTTACCAGAATTAAACTGAAGAGTTTGATCCTGGCTCAGATTGAACGCTGGCGGCATGCTTTACACATGCAAGTCGAGCGGCATCGCGGGGGCAACCCTGGCGGCGAGCGGCGAACGGGTGAGTAATGCATCGGAACGTGTCCTCTAGTGGGGGATAACCCATCGAAAGGTGGGCTAATACCGCATAAGCTCTGAGGAGGAAAGCGGGGGACCGAAAGGCCTCGCGCTGGAGGAGCGGCCGATGTCCGATTAGCTAGTTGGTGGGGTAAAGGCCCACCAAGGCGACGATCGGTAGCTGGTCTGAGAGGATGATCAGCCACACTGGGACTGAGACACGGCCCAGACTCCTACGGGAGGCAGCAGTGGGGAATTTTGGACAATGGGGGGAACCCTGATCCAGCCATGCCGCGTGAGTGAAGAAGGCCTTCGGGTTGTAAAGCTCTTTCGCACGCGACGATGATGACGGTAGCGTGAGAAGAAGCCCCGGCTAA
>JAUXRH010000031.1 GCA_030682075.1 Nitrosomonas sp. | reverse complement strand
AAATATCTAAAAGGTTCTTTCTTAAAACCTCCAAATTGTCTTCACTCTGAAAACTAATTCGCAGGTTAAACTAAAAACCGGCTATCGATTCTATGCTGAAAATTATTGGTAGGCACATGTTCAACTGATTTTTTTAGGATGAACGGGCACAATTTGACGATAGCACATTGACTTTTGACCTTGCCAGACCGCCGATACAAGATGTAGCCGCAGGTCGCTATCATCTTATTTCCAAAAGCACACCCAAGGCTGACAAACCGAATACAGCGGAAACAACTGAAGACTTAAGTGCTGAATTTGGAACATTCTTATATCGCCTATCGCATCCGTTAGGTGAATTTGTTATTGATCAGGCCCAAACACTGGACACGCCACCCGCACGTATCGTGTTTAATGTCAGCCAACACCCCACGCATCTACATCTGATAGAAGTCTTACGTGGCAAATGTGGATATCTTACGTTGACCCTACTTGCGATTGAAAGCTTCGAGCGTGAAGAGTACTTATTATTTTCTGCCATTGACGATCAAGGTTTATCGTTAGAACAAGAAACCTGTGAAAAATTATTTAACTGCGTGGCAGAAAATCTGGGCGCGACCCATATACCGGAACCGATTGCGCAAAGGCTTACAGCGGAAGTACAACGACATAGTAAATCCACGATCAGTCAATCCCTGGAAACTAACAATCAATATTTCAATGAGGCACGTGAAAAACTTGAAAAATGGGCGGATGACAGGGTTCTTTCTGCCGAAAGAGCACTGAAGGACACCAAAGAACAGATCAAGATTCAGCAACGGCAAGCCCGATTGGCTCCCAATCTCGACGAACAGCATGAAATCCAGAAACAGATACAAAAGCTGGAAAAGCAGCAACGTCGCCAGCGGCAAGAGATTTTTCAGGTGGAAGATAGGATAGCATCATTGAAAAGCGCAATGCCCTGATAGAAACGCTGGAACGGCGCCTTACTCAAAAAACCGCATCCAATCAGCTGTTCACGATAGCCTGGGAAGTGGTATGACATGTTATTGATATCGACATAATTCCAGAATGCGTCGATATAACTGGAAATCGTCGACATATTATATTGACATGTCGTCGATATCGACATAAGCTGAGAATGTGTCGATAAAGCTGAAAAATATAAACATGGTTAATGAGGCCTGGAAACCAGACCAACCCTACAACAGTATCCCCCTATTACCGCCCACAGATGACTTGGAGACCAAGGCGGTATTGAAGCAGTGTATTGCGGCAAGAGCTGCATTGGCAGAGCTGAAACAGGCTGCTGAACTCATCCCCAATCAAGGAATGTTGATTAACACCCTGCCGTTGCTGGAAGCCCGCGCCAGTTCTGAAATTGAAAATATCGTGACGACCACCGATAAATTGTTTCAGCACCTGAATGGAGAAGAGCACGCCGACCCTGCCACGAAAGAGGCTTTACGATATAGCCATTCTTTGCTTAAGGGCTATCTTGCCCTACGTGACCGGCCATTAAATACCACCACAGCCGAAGCGGTATGCAGCCAGATCAAAGGCGTGGAAATGACAGTACGGAAAGTATCAGGCACAACGCTGACGAATGATCTCACCGGTGATGTTATTTATACACCGCCGGTTGGTGAGTCGCTGCTAAGAGATCTTCTTGCCAATTGGGAGCGCTTCTTGCACGAGCAAGTTGAACTAGACCCGCTGGTGCGCATGGCTGTGACGCACTACCAATTCGAGGCAATCCATCCCTTTACCGATGGCAATGGCCGCACCGGGCGGGTGCTTAACAGCCTGTTCCTGATTCAGGAAAACTTGTTGACCTTGCCTATCCTGTATCTAAGCCGTTACATCATTGCCAATAAGACCGACTACTATCGTTTGCTGTTAAAGGTCACCAAAGAGCAGGCATGGGAAGAATGGCTCATTTATATTCTCAAGGGGGTGGCGGAAACCGCTGCCTGGACGACAGCTAAAATTGGTGCAATTCGCGCACTGTCAGACCACACAAGAGAGCACGTGCGGCTTAATGCCCCAAAAATATACAGCCATGAACTGGTCAACCTGATTTTTGAATTGCCTTATTGCCGCATCCATAGCCTGAGTGAAGCCAGCATAGCCAAACGCCAGGCTGCATCCAGCTATTTGAAAAAACTGGTCAGCATTGGCGTCCTGACGGAAAACCAGATAGGCCGGGAAAAGTTGTTCATCCACCCCAAACTCATGCAGTTGCTCACGCGTGAGGGTAATACATTCACGCCATACCCATAACGGAAACCTCATGAGCAAATACGACGATCTCGTTAAGAAGCTGAAAGAAATATTCCAGATCGACCGGCCTGAACTGGATTTTGGCATCTATCGCATCTTCAACGCGCGCGCGGCGGAGATTAACCATTATCTGGAGCATCGTCTCAAAGCCAAGGTGAGCGAAAGCCTGGCAGCTTCCGGCGCGGCGAATCTTGATGGCTTGCAAAGAGAATTGGCAGAAAAAAAAGACAACGCGAAGACAACGGGGTCGCGTCTTGTGTTAATACAAATAACAGCTGAAAATACGGAGTAGGAGTGGAATGTATGTTGTATCGCAAGACCTGACACCGTTTGTGTGACACCGTTTGTGCTATCATCGTGCCTAAAGCGCCGAAAAAACCTGCCAGGAAAGCTAAAAATGACTGAGCGCACTTTTGTTCAAGATGAGTACTACGAAACTATATTTCTCCATGATTGAATCCGCCTCTTAAAACTTTAGAATGACATCGAAATTATCAAAATACCTCGAATTTTCTGGATATAGCACAGCCAGAGAATTATTACTAACGAGCAGAATAAAATACGACATGCTGCTCGCGGCAGCCGTTTGTGGTTACGATCTGCTAATTTATACGCCGACTGTTGATTGTGACGGATTTGATTTGATTTTCGATGATCGGCGCACACTTGTGCCCATCCAACTTAAATCCGTCGCCGGTACAACAGGTCGCTGGGGAATTCACAGAAAATTGATTCGGCCACTATTTGCTAACCTGGAAGGTTTTCGCCTGCACTCACCATCGTATGGCGCGGGGCGTGGTGGCGGGATTCTTCGCGTTGACATTAAGGAAGAACATCACGGTGAATCATTGGAAATCAGCTACTTCTACAGTGATTTCTTAATAATTCATCTCTTCCTTGAAAATTTAATTAAACCCAAAAAAATTTCCCCTTCCAAAATTGATGCTCTCAAATACAAAATAATTGGACAAATGGATGGCAAGTTCAACTTACCCAAGTGGGCTTTCTTGAAAGCCAAATCACCCGAGCATTTACTTGCATTAGCAGGATTAAGCAGCAGAGTGGGCAGCTTATGGAGAGAATATATGTATGAATTACTGTGCTGCAAAAACATACCAAACTATCAATCGGAACTTGGCTCTGAACATGAGATGAGAGAATACATAAAAGAGCACGTTACTAAGCTGATAGGCAATTAATAGAAGAAATCACGCTCATCGAGAAGAACAAGCCATGAAAACCGACCGCCTGCCATTTTACCAAGGCGACCTACGTTGAACCTTTGGGGTCAAGAACCTTTGGGTAGAGCAAGACAACGGGGTCGCGTCTTGCGTTAATACAAATAACAGCTGAAAATACGGAGTAGGAGTGGAATGTATGTTGTATCGCAAGACCTGACACCGTTTGTGCTATAACCCCGAAACCATGCCGGACAACCTAAGCAATGCCCATGCCCAACTCGACAAAGCCGTCGATGCGGCTTATGGCTATAAGAGAGGCAAAGATGACGCAACGCGGGTGGCGTTTTTGTTTAAGTTGTATCAAGCCTTGACTACAGGCTTATTGTCATCTGCTACGACCCAGGCAGAATCTACAGCCACTATCACCGTGCCTAAAGCGCCGAAAAAACCTACCAGGAAACCTAAAAATGTCTGAATACACTTTTGTTCAAGATGCGCTAGGTAGGGGTACACATCACATACCTTACTTAGGGATCGAATTTCACTAAACGTTTAAAGTGGTATGAGAAGCGTACCTACAAAACTTTGTTAGATCGCATCAGACGCGGAAACAGTGCGGCGACCACAGGTGAATTTTTCTTTACCGATGTTAATTTCAATAATTGCGCAAAATTCATTATCAGAAAAAACATCTTGTAGTATTTGAGCATGCTTATTTTCTGCTACTCGATTTTCGGACATGCTCCATGAGGATAGAGTACCGGCTAGGTGGTCTGGAATTCTGATCAAATGGTCATACCACTGTTTATTTGAACCTTCATCTTTAACGCCGAGACCTAGTTTTGTAATCGAACCGTCTACGCCTTTGTATTCACAAAGACCGTAGTGATTTATTTCAAAAAGATCAAAAGCCACGCTATTGTATGCTTCTGTAATTTCATCTCGATCAGGAAACCAAGCGACTATATCGGCTTTTGCTTCAATAGTAAGCATGTGTGCAATATAGCCAGCAAGCAGAGATATAAGAACAATATGTTTAAATAGCTGTAGGTTGGGTGATTTTTTTTGGAGTTCGCGCCGCCAGTGAAGAAACCTATTTTTCTGCTCCTGAAACTTATCGATACCTTCCGGTTGATTGACTATCCAGCCCTCAATCATATTTATTGATTCATCTATGCCTTTTAAGGCAACATCTTGGCCTGTTTTATGTCTCCTTAAAATCAAGCCGGTAGTATCATTTATTATGAAATTTATATGGAAGAATGATTTATCTCTCAATAATTCAATTGTCTCACGCGATATGACTCGGTGGTCCTTTATGTCGACTGGTATTGCATTTTGTATTTTATTGACAATTTCTGGAAAAACGGTCCACGCAGGAGCCACGGTAAATGACGCAACATTGTTTGATTTCTCTTTATTTCCAAGACAGTAATCGCTGTAGATAACAAATTTGTCGTGATTATTGAGCTTAATGTAGTTCCTAAAGTCTTGTAGCAATGACTTCTGTATGGTTTGATCTAAGACACTTATTACTTTATCCACATGCATACCTCATTCACATGTTACTGATCTAGGAGTCTGTCGGGCAGGTCAAACGGACAACGGGGTCGCGTCTTGCGTTAATACAAATAACAGCTGAAAATACGGAGTAGGAGTGGAATGTATGTTGTATCGCAAGACCTGACACCGTTTGTGGTGCAGGCATCTCTAGATGACAGCTGCTGATCGACTCGTTGCCACAGTTGCCGGTAGTTGTCGTCTGGAAATAATTCATCGCGAAACTTACAAAAGCGAAATGCCTGGGGCTTGGCTGCTAATGAATGAATTACATGACGATAATCAATACGCCGCGCGCGACTGGATGGTTTTTGTGCATAAACCCGTGTTAATAGAAGTGCTTGAGCCTGGCCGACAAAGCCGATGAGCTTGTCGTGATAAAGATGAAGTCGCAACGTCTCACCAATCAATCGGGATGGCACGGTATAAAGACCTCGCTTAA
>JAUXRH010000021.1 GCA_030682075.1 Nitrosomonas sp. | reverse complement strand
GCAAGCCGCAAAGCGGCTGCTCGCAAATATGGATTTTTAGCCTAGTAATCGGCCGGAGGCGGCAAGGCGTCAGGAAAAAAATGATAAAGTTAGTAAAATAGATCTTTTTTATTTTTTATATTTCTTATAATCAGTAACTTATAATTGTTTCTTGAAAGAGGTGCCCTAGGAGTCTGTGGGACTTAAGTGATCGTAGCGAGCAAAGTGGGAAAGCGAGGACAGATTGGCCGGATTTTGAGGCGCATAGTCATTCTATGCAACGAAAAATCAGGGTAATATGAACCGCTTGTCCCATTTGCGCAGTAGATCAACCTTAAGTCCGAGAGACTCCTAGACCAATACAATACTATCAACGCTTGCATTCCTCAGCTGGTGTAGTTGGATACCCTATCCGATCATGTCATGAGCTGCACTCATTCAGCAGGTCCTTTAACCGCATATAGCGAGGTTCACCGGGCGACAGAACATTAGCAGCAAGAAGACTTTCGCGAGCCTCCTTGATAAGTTCTGGTGTTGGCCCATTTTTCTGAATACAAGTAATAAGCACATACGCTAAATTGAGCAGCACACGTAGGTTCGACGGCATCGCTTTACGAGCACTGCGCATAGCATTTATCGCTTCTTCATATTGAGCCTTTCTCACCAGCAGTACGCCACGGTTCATGACTTCCATTGCTTCCCGGCGTGAAGCCTCAATCAATCTGGCACCCTCTTCCCCCATCTCGGCATGGACAAATATTTCAGCAATATCATCAAGCAAGGCGTTATTTTCCGGGTTGTTCTTGACCTCACGCTGCAATAGCGCCACGGCACCTTCCTTGTCGCCTGTGGCCATAAGCAGACGAGCCATATCCAACGATCTCTCACTATCCGCGCCGATGTCCTCTTTGGCGAGAAGCTGCCCCAGTTCGGTGGCAACCAACCTCGCCTTATCGGCATTACCGTTCTGATGAAATACCATCCCTTCAACCGCCATCGCCTTCAGGCGAACCTCTTTAGTAGCGAAATTTTTATTGAGCTGATCCAGTACTTTCAGCGCTTCGTCGGGATTCGCATTGGCGCTGCATGCTTTGGCCAGACCGATATAGGCACCCGCTGTTCTCAACACTGAATTTTCACCCAGTGAAACACTCTTGCGATAGGCCTGCTCGGCATCCTCTAGTTTGCCCATCTTCAAGGCCACATCACCGAGGTTTTTCTGCCGGATAACTGAATTGGGAGACAATTTTGCCGCCTGTTCCAGTACATTGCAGGCCCCATCAAGATCACCCATGATCTGCAAGGTTTTAGCGAGAAGGTCATGTGCTTCGAGAAAGGAAGAATTAGCCCAGATCGTTTCTTCGAGCAAGGTCTTTGCTGCACTAAAATCACCGTTCTTAAACATAACCTTGGCCAAGCTTGCTTTCGCCCAGGGAAGATCGCGTTCGACCAGAATATTTTCCAATGCTTCTTTGGCCCGATCCAGCTCGCCACTAATAAGCAACAGATCGCATTTAGTCCGCAACAAATCACCCGCGTGAGCTTTGTCAAAAACCAGGCGCTTATCACACAGACGCACCGCTTTGGAGTAATCCAATCGCTTCATTGCCTCATAAATTTCAGCAAAAGCCTCTTTTTTTGCCCAGACTTTGGCCAAGCGCAGGCTCAAGGCAGCCTCGGCAACCGGTTTAAGCAGATAAGCATCGGGCTGATATTCTGCCGCACCCGTGACTGACTCGGAGGTCTTGTCTGCAGTGATCATGATCCAGGTACAGGAAAGCCCGATAAGGCCTCGAAACTTCGCCTCTTCGAGAACCTGTTGCCCGTTTTTTCCAGGTCCCAGATTAAAGTCGCAAAGTACGATGTCAAATCGTCCCTTATTTAGCAAAGCAATTCCTTCTTTTCCATTTGCCGCCATTGATATTTTTTTGGCATCAACCCCACTGCTACGCAGCATCTCACGAAGAATACTGCGCATTCCTTGAAAATCATCAATGACGAGAACGGTCTTGTTGGAAAAATTCATTTCCGACGCAGGGGATCTTAGCGAGAATATGGCCATGGTTTTCCAGATGTCTGTGCAATACATTTTTGGTTCAATTAAGGGAGGCTCAATACGAAACAGCCGCCTTCGAGGGAACCGCCGTTTTCCAGTCTGACTTCACCAAGCCGGTGATGGTTGTGGTGAAGCCTGGCCACTACCGCCGAAAAATAGAGTCCGAGACCTGTGCTACCGCCCTGAAAATCGACACCCCGCATGTTGTCGACGCTTTCCTGCAGCATTGAAGTTGGATAGCCGCCTCCGTTGTCTTCGATGCGCAGTTCGAGCACGCCTTCGTTTTCCCTGGCGATTAAACATATGCAATCCCGGGTATAGCGCATCGCATTATTCAGCGCGTTGCCAATCACACCACTGACCAGATCTTCATCGAAATACCAGTATAGTCCGGGATCGACATCCACCTTCAGCCCTATACCATGAGACTTAAGCAACTCCATATTCTGCGCAGCCATGGCATGCAAGAAATCATCGAGGCAAACGGACTCGGGGTCAAAGGGATAGGTTTGCTGCCCCAACTTATAGAGCGTCAGCAGCTGGATCAGATTGTTGTTGATACGTTTTGCGTCATGATTCATTTGCACCAGCTCCGCGTAGGCGGAGAGACTGGCCGAATCAGCCGAAGCAAGTGTTTTCTCCAAACCATTAATCAGCATGCTCACCGAGTTTTTCATGTCATGCACTGAAGAGGCGATTATGCTTGCCATGCTGAGTGAAGAGGGAGTATCACCCGTGTTATTTTTCATTTCAGGCGCCAATATGTTTTAGTTCTACTAAGCAGCATGATGCGTTTGTTTAGTATCTGTAGTCTGGACAGTTAATCGGCATAAAACCTCCGATCTTTATGTTCCTCTTGCTTCCAGCACTGCTGTCGATTCGCTCTGCCAAGCCGCAGTAAGACGCAGATTAATGGATAAAGATTGTAACGCATGCTTCTCGACGATAACAGTATTTTGACGTTGAATAGTTTTACACACATTCTTGCAGTTATTGAATTTTCAGCTATGAAATGATTGTAAAATCAGATTGCCCTCTTCGGTATCTTTATCTTCTTACTTGTTAAGCAGTAATGGGCGCCTCTAAAAATGCAGAGTTCTAAACAAGACCCGGCTCGGGTAAAAAATATTGACGCAGCATATGATGGATAGGTAAGGAAATATTTTTTGTGAGCAACGAGGTATGGTGACGAAACGGGGTAAGCAGGCAAGCCGCAAATATGGATTTTTAGAGGGGCCCTATTATCAATTCTGAATCTATCCACGTAGGTTGGGTAAATACAGAAAAGAATGATGTTTGCAAATTGATTTTTCTACCGCGCTCGCATTAGGTCACGCGCATCAAGGATACGTATGTCTGATATGGCCGCTTATCTTAATCTTTCACTGGATGAAATCAATCATAATCGATCTCATAATAAAACAGATCCAGAAGTAAATAAAAACCACCCTGTTGACTGCAACAGGGTGGTTTTAGAAGTATTATTAGTCCGCTTGTCTTCTCAAGAATGCTGGAATATCCATTGGATCAATGCCGGATTGGCGCATTGCTGCAACGGCCGCATCACTTCTTCTACCTGTACGCATCACCGCTGGCTCATCTATCTGTATTGAGGAAATGCGATCATCCGTGCCATTGCGTGAATGGATAACAGTCAGCGGTCTTGCTTTAGCTTGATTGACCAAATTACCAAGACCAGTCGCTACCATTGTTACACGTAAGTTCTCCTGCATATTCTCATCGATCACTGTACCAATGATTACCGTCGCATCTTCAGCAGTCAGATCCTTAATGGTATTCATAACTTCATGCACTTCACGCATTTTCAAGCCTGAACTCGCCGTAATATTTACCAACACTCCACGTGCACCTGAAAGCGCAACATCTTCTAATAAAGGACTCGCAACTGCTTGTTCTGCAGCGATTCGTGCACGATCTATGCCGGATGATAACGCCGAGCCCATCATCGCCATACCCATTTCTGACATGACCGTTTTCACATCCGCAAAATCAACATTAACAAGCCCTGGGCAATTGATAACTTCCGCAATTCCTGCGACTGCGCCATAAAGTACATCATTCGCAGCTTTAAATGCATCCAGCATACTAATATCATGACCCAGCACCATCATTAATTTATCATTAGGAATAACAATCAATGAATCAACATGCTGCGACAGTGCTTCCATTCCGATTTGCGCCGCCTTGAGACGTTTTCCTTCAAAAGCAAATGGTTTGCTTACGACAGCAACAGTCAGGATGCCCATTTCCTTCGCCACCTGAGCCACTACTGGCGCTGCACCCGTTCCAGTCCCGCCCCCCATGCCGGCTGTGATAAATAACATATCTGCACCCTGGATGAGCTCAGCAATACGGTCTCGATCTTCCAATGCGGCTTCGCGTCCGATTTCTGGATTTGCGCCAGCGCCCAGTCCCTTTGTTATATTGAGCCCCAATTGCAATAACGTCGGCGCCTTATTGCCTTTCAACGCCTGAGCATCGGTATTCATACATATGAACTCAACGCCCTGCATCTCGTTCTGTATCATATGATCTACCGCATTACTCCCGCAGCCACCGACACCGATAACTTTGATGACTGCTTCCTGGGTTTCAGTACTCATGATCTCGAACATACCGTATCTCCTTCCATAGATTGAAATTAAACCTGCCTGATTTTTGATACAAAATTGCAAAAACTATTTAAAAATTTTTCTGAAACCAGCCTTTCATTCGCGTGAAAACTTGTCTAGCGGACCCTCCTTGTAATCGTGCATTATGCTGATGCTGCATTTGTTCAATCCCAGCAATAATTAATCCGATTCCCGTTGAATATCGCGGCGTATGGATTACTTCTTCGAGGCAGCCACTATAATTTGGCAACCCTAATCGCACGGGCATATGGAATATTTCCTCACCCAGCTCCACCATGCCGCGTAGAGAAGCTGTGCCGCCTGTAATCACAATTCCAGAAGAAAGTAGCTCTTCAAATCCACTCCGACGTAATTCCGCCTGTACCAAGGAATAGAGCTCTTCCGCACGCGGCTCAATGACTTCCGCCAGTGTTTGCCTGGAGAGTTGTCGCGAACCCCGATTTCCTACATCAGGCACGTCAATCATTTCATTCGTTTCGGCCATACTTCGCAGGGCACAGCCATAGTGACATTTAATGTCTTCAGCATCTTTGGTCGGGGTACGTAATGCCATCGCGATATCGTTTGTGATCTGATCGCCAGCAATCGGAATCACTGCGGTGTGGCGAATTGCGCCATTGGTAAAGACCGCAATATCTGTTGTCCCTCCCCCAATATCAACCAGACAAACACCCAAGTCCTTTTCATCTTCAGTCAGCACTGCCATTGCTGAGGCCAAGGGCTGCAGTATCAGATCACGCACATCTAGTCCACAGCGATGAACACACTTCACGATATTCTGTGCCGCAGATACCGCGCCCGTCACAATGTGCACCTTCACCTCGAGTCGAATGCCACTCATACCAACCGGTTCACGCACATCTTCCTGGCCATCGATGATGAACTCTTGATTAAGAATATGCAGAATCTGTTGATCAGCTGGAATATTGACAGCTTTCGCCGTCTCGATTACCCGTTCAACATCATTCTGCGATACCTCCTTATCTTTAATTGGCACCATCCCGTGTGAGTTGAAACCCTTAATATGACTACCTGCGATGCCCGTAAAAACTTCACTAATTTTGCAATCAGCCATCAACTCAACCTCTTCCAGAGCACGTTGAATTGCGTTTACTGTCGTTTCTATGTTGGCTACAACACCTTTCTTCAGACCACGAGAAGGATGGCTGCCTATCCCAACAATCTCATACCCGCCTTCAGGTTTGATTTCAGCAACAATAGCCACAATTTTCGAAGTCCCTATATCGAGGCCGACAATTAAATTTCTATTTTCCCTGGCCTTGCTCATCTAGTGACACCTCCATGATTTCACGTTTCTTTCCTCATGCTGGATCTGCCCGGCACTTTCTGCACAGCTTGCGGCATACGTACGGCAAATCCATTCGAATAACGCAGATCCATATAAGCCGGAAGCTCCAGCTGATTTAGTTGCGCAATGCTTTGGTTATAAACTGAGGTGTAGCGTGCTAACCGCTTTTCCACTTCATCTCTCCCTAGTTCCAGTACAGTTCCAGTTTGCAAACGAATGCGCCAGGCATATCGGGGCGATAGATTTATCTCGGCAATAGGCTGTTGCAGTGGATCCAAAATTTTAGTAAAAGCTGCATACTGCCGCGCCACTTCATGCGAGCTTTCTTCCCTTGGTCCCGTAAAAACAGGTAAGTTACTGTCAATTGTTGCGCGGAAAACTTCGCCGTAAGTATTTACCAAGGCACTGCTACCCCAATGTGCCAATACGACGTGTTCTTCCAGCAAAACTTCCAGGCCATCAGGCCAATTTCTCAACACTTTAACCTTGCGCACCCAAGGCAACTCTTTGAATGCCTGACGTACTGCGGTCAAATCTATCGTTACAAAATTCCCTGTTATTTCATCACGTAAAATTTCTTCAATCTGTTCATAAGTGATATTTCGTAATTTACGATCGCCTGAATCAATACCATTGATAGGCTTGATACTAATTTCATTTATTGGGAATATCGGTAGCTTTATATAGCGCAAATTGACGGTATACAGCACTGCCAATATCACCGTTACAAACAGCACATTGGCCAAAGAATTTAGCAGCTGATGATTATTCCACATAGGACGACACCAGTATTTGCATCACAAGGTCTGCAAATGTTATACCCGCCGCATTTGCAGCCATCGGCACTAAACTATGGCTGGTCATTCCAGGAGAAGTATTTGCCTCAAGGAAATAGGGCTCACCTGATTTATTTAGTATTAAATCGACTCTTCCCCAGTCTTTACATCCCAATACGTTATGTGCCTGTAATGCTTGCATCTGTATTGCAAGCGCTTGCTCTTCTGGCAAACCACTGGGGCAAAAATATTGCGTCTCATCTGAAAAATACTTCGCCTGGTAATCGTATAACTCGCCTTTAATTTCAATTCGTACTAATGGCAATGGTGTCTTACCCAGAATGGCGGCAGTGAGTTCTACGCCTTCGATAAACTCTTCTGCCAAAACCAGCGGATCAAACTCTGCGGCCAATTGATAGGCTGCGGGTAAATCCTTGGCCATCACAACTTTACTCAGACCAATGGTTGATCCTTCATGCGAAGGTTTAATAATGAGCGGCAAACCCAGTTTATCTACTACTTCGTCAAAATTACTTTCCTCATTCAAAATAATAAAACGCGGAGAATTAATCCCAACGGCCTGCCATATCAACTTGGTGCGCCACTTATCCATCGCCAATGCGCTTGCCATTACACCACTGCCGGTGTAAGGCAGATCCATAAGCTCCAACGCTCCCTGCACCGTACCATCTTCACCATAACGTCCGTGCAGCGCAATATAAGCCCTTTTAAACCCTTGCCGCAGAAGTGCTTCCATGGGTTGCTCTGCCGGGTCAAATGGATGCGCATCGACACCTTGACTCTGAAGTGCTTCAAGTACTGCATTCCCACTTTTAAGGGAAATTTCTCGTTCGGCAGAACGACCACCCAGCAGCACAGCAACTTTTCCAAAGTTATAAGTTTCCACTACGAGTATCTCCTGGCAGCGCCAATAATTCTCACCTCTTGCACCAGCGCAACACCGGTTTTATTTTTTACCGTATCTTTTATGATTCCTATGATTGTTTCGATATCAGCTGCTATAGCACCACCCGTGTTAACAATAAAATTGGCATGTTTAGGGGATACCATCGCCCCACCAACAGTGAATCCCTTCAGATCACAAGACTCGATCAATCGCGCCGCATAATCACTCGGTGGATTACGAAAAACAGAACCGGCATTGGGCAGATTCAGCGGCTGACTGGATACTCGTGCTAGCAGTAACGCCTTAATCTTCTGAATGGATGTCACATGATTCCCACGCTTTAGTCGGAACCACCCGCCAACGAACCATTCTTCATGATGGAAACGAGCAGATGCTGGCTTTACGGTCACCTGTCGATAACTGATTTCGTAATCATTGCGATGTCGCTCATGTAGCTGGCCCATTCGATCAATCACCCGGACTCGTTCAGCAATTTCCCAGGTCTCCGTACCATAGCAACCCGCATTCATTGCCAATGCGCCACCTATCGTCCCTGGGATACCCGCCAGAAATTCCGCACCGGCCAAATCATGCAACGCAGTAAAACGCGCCACTTTTGCACATGCCACACCGGCACCTACATAGATCAATCCATCCAATTTATTCTGTTCTACCAGCTGTAAATCGTTTAATCTTGCATGCAGCGCTAATATGCTGCCTTTCAATCCCCCATCGCGCACCAGCAGATTACTGCCAAGCCCCACCACATATACCGGTTCATCCTCTGGTAAATTTTGTAGAAAATCACTCAAGTCATTGAGATCTGCCGGTCTATAGAAACGCGCCGCCTCACCGCCCACACGCCATGAAGTATGTTTTCTCATCAGTTCATTCATACGCATTTCACCTCGTAAAGTGCGCAGACCAGAACCATCAGTAAATTTGTTTACTTCTGACACATTCATATATATATCCTGCGATATCTCCCTATCAGGCAACATGGTTAAAATAGAAAGATGCGATTAACTTATCCATTAATTAGCTTCAGCTTTTTCCTGTTATGCGCAATCGTGGACGCTACACTTGATACGGAACCAGCACCCATTACCAGCACGACATCACCATCCCGTACGACTTGATGGATAGCAGCTGGCAAAGCATCCACGGTCTCAACAAAGATTGGCTCCACTTTTCCTTGTACCCTCACGGCGCGTGCTAATGATTTACTGTCGGCTGCAACAATAGGATCTTCGCCTGCCGCATAAACTTCGGTTAAAAGTAATACATCAACAGTGGAAAGTACTTTGACAAAATCTTCAAACGCATCTCGTGTCCGTGTGTAACGATGTGGCTGGAACGCCAGCACTAAACGTCGACCTGGGAAAGCGCCGCGTGCAGCCATAATGGATGCCGTCATTTCAACCGGATGATGACCATAATCATCAATTAGTGTGAAGTTTCCATCATCGGCTAATTCAATTTCCCCATAGTTCTGGAAACGTCGTTCAACACCACTAAATTCGGCTAATGTCCTGATTATTGCGGCATCTGACACACCCAGTTCATTACTCACGGCAATCGCGGCCAGCGCATTTTGTATATTATGTAACCCTGGAAGATTGAGTAGAATAGCCAGCCTACGAGCATGACCGTTCACGCCGACCACTGCGGTAAAGCGCATTTTTCCTTGTTCATGATGAATATCAACCGCACGAACTTGTGCTGCTTCGGATAACCCGTAGGTTGTGATTGGCTTGGTAATTGCGGGCATAATTTCACGGACATTGGCATCATCAATACAAAGGACTGCCATTCCATAAAAAGGAAGATGCTGCACAAACTCTACAAATGTCTGCTTAAGCTTGTTGAAATCATGACCATAAGTTTCCATATGATCGGCGTCAATATTGGTTATGACCGCCAGAATCGGCTGCAAATAAAGAAATGAAGCATCTGACTCATCCGCTTCCACCACTATAAATTCACCACTTCCTAATTTTGCATGGCAACCCGCTGCTTCCAGCCTGCCACCAATAACATAAGTCGGATCCATATCAGCGGCTGCCAAAATACTGGCGATTAAACTGGTCGTAGTGGTTTTACCATGGGTGCCCGCAATCGCAATTCCCTGGCGAAATCTCAGCAACTCCGCCAACATTAAGGCGCGCGGCACAACAGGAATATTTTTTTGTCTTGCTGCAATCACTTCCGGATTATCTGCTTTAACCGCAGACGATATCACCACCGCATCTGCGGTTGAAATGTGGCTACTGGTATGCCCCACGTGCACGACAGCACCCATGCCTCTTAAACGCAGTGTGGCCGGATTGTCGGTTAAATCTGAACCACTAATCTGGTAACCCAGATTAAGTAAGACTTCTGCAATACCACTCATACCGGAACCGCCAACACCGATAAAGTGAACATGTTTGACCTTATGTTTCATCGCATACACCACTCATCTCAATACATGACTGTGCTACCAACCGGGTTGCATCAGGCTTTGCTAATGAACGCGCAATTACTGCCATATCCAGTAGTTTGTCACGTGTAGTTTCCAACAATAATTCCATTAATCTTTGTGGTGTAAATTGTTGCTGTGGCAACAGTATGGCGGCATGATGCTCACTCAAAAATTTTGCATTTTTGGTTTGATGATCATCGGCAGCATAAGGATAAGGGACTAAGACGCTGGCCACACCTGCTGCTGTTAGTTCGGAAATAGTCAATGCCCCGGCACGGCAAATCACCAAATCGCACGCTGCATAACAGGCTGCCATGTCTTCTATAAATGCCACCAATTCAGCTTCTACTTCAATTTCTTCATAATTTTGTTGCAATGTATCCAGAAGTTTACCGCCTGCCTGATGGAGCACCGATGGACGCGAATCTTCCGGCATTAATTTCAAAGCTTGTGGCACGACGGTATTCAACACTTGTGCGCCAAGACTGCCGCCGATAACCAGTAACTTCAGTTGCCCCTCCCGCCCCAAAAAGCGCTTTTCTGGCACATCAAGTTGACTAATCTCGCTACGTACCGGATTTCCCGAGAAAATTATGTTTTTCTTATTTCGAATTGCCCCAGGAAACCCCAATAGAATCTTATCCGCCAGGTTCGCCAGTACTTTATTTGTCAAGCCAGGCACCGAATTCTGTTCATGTATTAACAGGGGTTTGTTATGTAAAGAGGCCATCATGCCGCCCGGAAAAGCCGGGTAACCCCCCATACCTAACACGATATCAGGTTGTACGCTACGTATCACTTTGGCGCTTTGCCAAAATGCGCGTAACAGGCGCACTGGCAATGAAAGCCAGGTTGCCGCATTCTTTCCGCGCAAACCAGAGAAATTAATTACTTTTATTTCATAGCCTCGTTGCGGCACGAGTGTTGCTTCCATACCGGTTTCCGTTCCCAGCCAAACCACATGCCAACCCGACGCTTTAAGATAGTCCGCGACGGCCAGTCCAGGAAATACATGACCTCCGGTTCCTCCCGCCATGATTAGAATTGTACGCGTCACTGTAAAACCCCAACTTTATCTATTTGTCCTGTTATTTTTCTCATGCTGCAAAACTTTTTAAGCGTTGACGACTTTCCCAGTTGAGGCGCTGCCGATTTTCCCAATCCACGCGCAGGAGTATGGCTAATGCCAGGCAAGTTGCAGTGATACTGCTCCCACCAAAGCTCATTAAAGGAAGTGTCAAGCCCTTGGTTGGCAATACCCCCATATTCACGCCCATATTAATAAATGTCTGCACCCCTATCCAAATACCGATGCCCTGTGCGACCAATGCTGAGAAATAGAACTCAAGTTTGGCTGCCTGCCGACCAATTACAAAAGCTCGCATTACCAGCCATACAAACAAAATAATTACGGTTATTACGCCGATGAAACCCAGTTCTTCTGCAAGAACTGCCAGCAAGAAATCGGTATGCGCTTCCGGCAAGTAAAATAGCTTTTCCACACTGCTGCCCAAGCCGACGCCAAGCCATTCCCCCCGACCAAATGCAATCAATGCATGGCTTAACTGATAGCCTTTACCAAAAGGGTCTGCCCATGGATCCATAAATGCAATAATCCGATCCATACGATAAGATGCGCCCATAATTAATCCATACAGGCTTATCGCTAAAAAAATACTTAATCCTGTGAAGAGTTTCAGGCTCATACCACCCAAAAACAATACCGACATTGCCACTACAGTAATAACAACAAACGCACCAAAGTCAGGTTGAAGTAAAAGCAAGAAACCCACCAATGACATAATCAATAACATGGGCAGAAATCCTTTTGTAAAACTATTGAGATAGGCTGTTTTACGCACTACGTAGCCTGCCGCATAGATCACCATAAAGAATTTCATGAATTCCGAGGGCTGCAGATTGACTACGACCAAAGGCAACCAGCGCTGACTGCCTTTAACTTCAAGACCTATTCCGGGTATTAATACCAGCACGAGTAGCGATGCGCCGAATAGAAATACATAGGTAGAATACTGTTGCCATATCCTCATTGGCACTTGAAACGCCATCAACCCTATCAACCCCCCTACCATCAGATAGGCAATATGTCTTATCAAATAATAGCCATATCCACCGATACCACGACCTGCCTCGGCAATCGCAATTGATGCCGAATAGACCATAACCAACCCCAACCCTAACAAAATCAATATTGTCCAGATTAGAATCCGATCAAAATCTGGCAAGCTTTCGTGGCTATTTATTGGATGGCTCATCAGTTATTGTTTTTCCTGGCCAAAATTATGAAATTTAGCTTCAATTTCTCTTACTGCTGCGACAAATACCTCTGCCCGATGTATGTAATTTCTAAACATATCCAAACTGGCACATGCCGGTGATAACAACACCACATCATCTGTTTGCGCCAGCAAAAAACTTATTTGCATTGCCTCTTGCATTGTTTCTGCAAAATGTAATGGCACAGCACAGTCTTTTATTGATGCTGCAATTTTTTTAGCATCTCTTCCAATGAGTACCACTGCACGCGTACTATCAGCAATTGGCTGCCTTAAGGGAGAGAAATCCTGTCCTTTTCCATCCCCCCCCGCAATCAGCACCACCTTTTGCCTCATGCCGTTTAATGCCGCAACTGTCGCGCCGACATTGGTACTTTTCGAATCGTCATAAAATGTAACGCCATTAAATGCAGCAACTTTCTCCATCCGATGTGGTAGTCCACGAAATTCTCGCAATGCCGACAATAAGGTTTCAAAGGGCAATCCCAGAGAACGACCTATCGCCAATGCAGCCAATGCATTGGCTGCATTATGAAGTCCTGCAACCACTAGTTCACTGGTTTTCATTAAACGCGTTTTTCCCTGTACCAACCAGATGCTGTCGCCATCATGCAGAAATCCAAAATCCTTATCAGATAATGGCGCGCTCAAACCGAAAGTCACTTGTTTTCTATCAATGAGCGCCATACTGCATACGCGGTCATCATCCCGATTTAGAATCTGTGTACTCTCTTCATTAGTCCTATGTTGAAAAATTCTTTCCTTGGCGGCGGTATAAGCTGCCATGTCAATGTAACGATCCAAATGGTCTTCACTTATATTCAGTACGGCGGCCGTATCCGCATTAAGATTTTGTGTCGTCTCAAGCTGGAAACTCGAAGTTTCCAAAACCCATACCTGAGGCAATTTCTTCGAGTCCATGCGTTGCATTAGTACATTCAGAGCTGCAGGCCCTATATTTCCAACCACCTCCACATCCCAGCCAGCATTTTTTATCATGGCACCAACCATGGCGGTAACGGTCGTTTTTCCATTTGATCCCGTGATAGCCACGATTCTTGGTTTAGGTGCTGGGTTTTGATCAATTGCTCGGACAAAAAGCTCAATATCACCGACCACTGGAATACCCTGTTTCCTGGCTTTTTGTACCAATGGCTCTGTCAGCGGAACACCAGGACTTATTGCGATAAGCGCAGCACCTTCAAAAATTATTGCTTCAAACTGACCTTTATAAACCTGATCAGCTGGGATGATCTTCAATATCGAATCTAAGTGGGGAGGTGCTGCACGACTATCTGCTACATGCACATCTGCGCCTAAGTGTAACAACCACTTTGCCATCGATAATCCTGTCTCACCCATGCCCAAAACCAGCACCTTTTTTCCTTGTAAATTCATCTTAGTTTCAAAGTTGATAACCCTACCAGCACCAGAATTATGGTAATAATCCAAAACCTGACAACCACTTGATTCTCTTTCCAGCCTTTTAATTCGAAATGATGATGCAACGGTGCCATACGAAAAACTCGCTTGCCCACAAGTTTGTATGATGCCACCTGCAACATGACGGACAGTGCCTCTATTACAAACACGCCCCCCATGATGACCAGCACAATCTCCTGGCGCACGATGACCGTCACCACACCTAATGCCGCACCCAGTGCCAGTGCACCAACATCTCCCATGAATACTTCAGCGGGATAGGTGTTGAACCACAGAAAAGCGAGTCCTGCACCTGCCAGAGCGCCACAGAATACAGCCAACTCTCCTGCATGAGGGATATAGGGTATTGCTAAATAACTTGCAAAAACCACGTGCCCTGCCAAATAGGCAAATATTGCCAAAGCCCCACTGATCATCACGGTTGGCATAATGGCCAAACCATCTAAACCATCGGTAAGGTTTACTGCGTTACTTGTTCCGACGATGACAAAATAGGTGAGTATTACAAAGCCAGTGACCCCTAGTGGTACTGCTACGTCCTTGAAAAATGGGACGATCATATCGGTCTGTGCGGGCAACTCTGCTGTTATGACCAGATATAACGCAACTGCAATTGCGATTGCTGATTGCCATAAAATTTTTGTTCGTGCAGAAAGCCCCTTTGGATTTCGATACACTACTTTACGATAGTCATCTATCCAACCAATGACACCAAATCCCAGCGTGGTTATCAACACGACCCAGATGTAACGATTACTCAAATCTGCCCAGAGTAATGTTGTAATAACAATCGCTACCAATATCAACGCCCCACCCATTGTCGGGGTTCCTGCCTTGATTAAATGTGTTTGTGGCCCATCATCACGTACCGACTGGCCAATTTTATAAATTGTGAGCTTACGTATCATGACGGGACCAAGCACAAATGAGATTGCCAGCGCAGTGAGCGCCGCCAGCATGGTGCGTAACGTAATGTAATTAAATACATTGAACGCGCGAATATCCTGAGCAATCCACTGAGCAAGCATTAACAGCATGTCAACTCCGACAAAAGAAACTGCATTCTCAAATTTTGAGTTTCTGACTGCATCTGTTTTTTATTCTTTCTTTTGGCATTGAGTAATCAAACCTCAAATTGTTTAACTACTCGTTCCATCTTCATGGCGCGTGATCCCTTGACCAGTAACGTGACATCGGGCGCCAATAGTTTTTCTATCTCAATTAATAATTCTTCCATGCATTCAAAATGTCGCCCGCCACTTCCAAATTCCGCACTGGCATATGCACTTAATTCACCCAACGTAAGTAACCCATCTAATCCTGCCAGCCTTGCTTCCTTTCCCATACATCGATGAAAATCTGCGGCGCTTTCACCCAGTTCGCCCATATCACCCAAAACCAGAAATTTCCTGCCAACTATCGCTGTCAGTACCGTCAATGCAGCCTGTACTGATGCAGGGTTCGCGTTATAACTATCATCCAGCAGTATTGAGTTATTTATTCCATTCTTTTTCTGCAACCGCCCTTTCACACCACTAAATTTCTCCAGACCTAAAGCAATGCTGTTTCTACTAATTCCTAATCCGACGGCGACTGCGGCGGCTGCCAGTGCATTGCGTACGTTATGTTCACCTGGCACTTGTAATTCCACCCGTTCAATCCCATCTGGCAGCTGTAATGTCACCATGCTCTTCAAGCATTTAATTTGATAACTGGCGTTCACCTGGGCACTGGAAGTGAAACCAAAATCCACCACATGCCTGCCTAGTGCAAATTTTCTCCATAATGACGCATAGCCATCATCTGCATTTATAATTGCAATGCCTTCCTGATCCAATCCTTCAAAAATCTCACCTTTAGCCTGTGCGACTGCTTCTACCGAACCTAATCCTTCGATATGTGCCGCAGCTGCATTCGTTATGACGGCAACATTCGGCTTTGCCATTTGACTAAGATAAGCGATCTCACCCACATGATTCATGCCCATTTCAATGACTGCATAAATATGTTGCGCCCGTAATCGCAACAACATTTGAGGCACGCCGATTTCATTATTAAGATTGCCCTCTGTCGCCAGCACCTGCTCGGTACTATCCTGGTCATTGACCCGACTTTCAATTGACTGTCGCAATATTGAAGCGATCATTTCTTTTACGGTTGTCTTGCCATTACTCCCGGTGACAGCGACCAGTGGCATAGTGAATCGTTTACGCCAATGGGCTGCCAGCTTACCCAGCCCTGACTTCGCATCATTTACCTGTATAAAAGGAATTTTGGCCACTCGATTTTCTTGACCGAAGTTCCGACTTACCATTGCAGCTACCGCCCCTTTTTCTACCGCACTGGCAATAAAGGCATGTCCATCAAAATTTTTCCCTGATAGGGCAACAAATAAATCACCTGGCTGCACGGTACGACTATCTGTGCTGACACCCGTAAAAACCGCATCTTCTCCAGACCAACCTGCATTAAGCGCATGTGCCGCTTCCTGTACGGCCATCATCCTTGCTTCCGCGCCTTGGTTGACAACTGCTGCAACACTTGCTGCACAACGCCGCAATCACTGAAGGGTAGTTTGTTGCCATCCATTTCCTGATAACTTTCATGCCCCTTGCCTGCAATCAGCACGATATCTCCTTTGCGTGCGTCACATATTGCTCGATAAATAGCCGCTCCTCGATCTTCCTCAATACTGAAATTTTTTCTTGATTCTGCACCTGCCACGATTTCGTCGATAATTTCTCGTGGCTTTTCACTTCGTGGATTATCATTTGTAATGATGGCCTTATCTGCAAGACGCGTGACTACTTCACCTGATATTCGACGTTTCCCTGAATCACGTTCACCGCCACAGCCAAAAACACAAAATAATCTTGCGTTTTTCGTTTCCGCCCCCGGTTTATCAGGTGAATCTCGTAGTATTTCCCGAAGTGTTATTAACACTTTCTCTAAAGCATCTGGTGTATGAGCATAATCGACGATAACAACGGGCAACGCCTCACCACCGAACTTCTCCATCCGACCTGGCAATGGCCTAACCTGCTGTATGGCCTCGACGGCATCTGAGAATTTATAGCCACTGATTAACAAAGTTGCCAATACTGCCAATAAATTTGAAGCATTGAACCGTCCCATCAAGCCAGCTTTCACCTGTGCCTGATTTCCTTCAAATTCAACATCAAATCCCAAACCTTGAATAGTTATTTTGAGATTTGACCCACGCACTGTCCTGATACTTTCTGAAGACCTGCTGTCTACTTCTGGCTGTCTAAAGCCATAGCCAATCACTTGTGTTTCTTTATTCACCAGTTGGCGAGATATCTCAACACCGAAGACATCATCAAGATTAAGCACTGCATGTTTAAGGCCTGGCCAGAAAAACAACTTTTCTTTGGCAGTTGCATAAGCATCCATACTGCCGTGATAATCCAGATGATCACGTGATAAATTGGTAAGGACTGCAACTGCAAAGGTTGAACCATTAATTCGTCCTTGCTCTATGCCATGTGAAGAGACTTCCATTGCCACAGCATCTGCACCTTGATTTAAAAACATAACCATCTCTTGTTGCAATAGCACTGCGTCTGGCGTGGTGTTTGTCGTCGACTCCAGTTTGTCGGGAAATCCATTGCCCAATGTTCCTATGATGGCCGTTTTATTATTCAATGCAGCCATTGCCTGGGCGATCCAATGACTGCATGACGTCTTTCCATTCGTTCCGGTAATCCCGATGAGCCATAATTTCCGGGACGGATTTCCGTATACATGACTCGCGATGAATCCAGCCGCCTCTTTTAAACCCGTTACTGGCAAAGCTGGTAATTTCCAAGCCGGGTCCCAGGAAAAATTTTGCTTTTCCCACAAAACTGCATTCGCACCTGCGGCTATAGCTTGTGGAATAAATTTTCGCGCATCAAATTTCTCCCCGACATAAGCCAGAAATGTATCCCCCGGTACTATTTGACGGCTGTCCGAAACGAGATGCTTGATTGAAACTCCCAAATTATCCAATCGATGAGAATCAAATGACTTTTTCAGTTTTCTTGCAGTCATTAAATTCATCCGCCCTCCTCAAATCCAGAAACCGCAGGAAAAAACACGACATTACTTGGCGAAGCGTCGTGCGGGACATTCAGCATACGCAAAGCACCCGCCATTACTTGACTGAATACAGGTGCCGCTACTAGACCACCATAATATTGCCCTGCCGAAGGCTCATCTATCATGACGGCTATGATCAGACGTGGATTTGATGCGGGCGCATAACCTACAAACGACGAAATATAACGGTTTCTGGCATAGTTACCATCTATTAATTTATGTGCCGTGCCCGTTTTACCCGCGACTCGATAACCATTAACCTGTGCCAGCGTGGCAGTGCCCCCCGGCTGGACTGCCAACTCCAACATAAGACTCATTGCCAGTGCGGTCTCTGCAGAAATCACGCGCTGTCCCATTACAGCCGAATCTCTTTTTAATAGCGAGACCGGCTGCAATTCACCCCCCGATGTGAACAGTGTGTATGCACGTGCCAGTTGAAGTAAGTTCACTGAAATACCGTGACCATATGACATGGTCGCCTGTTCAATTGGCCGCCAGGTATTGTACGCGCGCAACCTGCCACTTGCCTCGCCGGGAAAGCCTAAACCGGTAGACATCCCAAAACCTGACCGATTTAACATTTCCCATAATGTCTGTGGTGGTAAGGCCAAGGCAATTTTTGCTGTTCCAATATTGCTTGATTGCTGTATCACCTGAGCAACAGTCAGATTTCCTTTATTATTTATATCGCGTATTGTCCGCCTACCAATTCTAAGTGTGCCAGGTGCTGTTTGAACAATTGTATCCGCATTCACCTCACCAACTTCCATAGCAACCGCCACGGCGAACGGCTTCAACGTCGATCCTGGCTCAAACGTATCAATTAATGCACGATTGCGGATTTTCTCCTGATCGATACTTGTTCTTCTGTTTGGATTGTAGACAGGCAGATTAACCATCGCCAATATCTCGCCGGTTTGCGCATCCAATATGACGATGCTGCCGGCCTTAGCCCTATGGGTCGTCACTGCACGTGTTAATTCACGATGCGCGAGATACTGAATGCCACTGTCCAGCGACAAAACAAGATCTTGTCCCTGCCTGGGCGCACGGATATTTTCAATATCCTCTATGATTTGTCCCTTACGATCCTTTATCACCCGACGACTACCCAGCTCTCCCGTGAGTGTATCCTGCCACGCCAGCTCGACACCCTCCTGTCCTTTATCATCAATATTCGTAAAGCCAAGTACGTGCGCTGTCATTTCACCCGCTGGGTAGAAACGTTGAGATTCACTTTGCAGAAATACGCCCGGTATTTTTAATTTTTCGATTCGTTCAGCTATACCCGGCAACACACGGCGTTGCAGATAAACAAATCTGCGCTGCTGCTCTGCGATTCTCTGCTGAATTGTTGTAACGTCCATCTTAAGCAGCATTGCCAATTCATTCAGCTGTTCATTGCTTGCTTGTACTTTCGTTGGGTCCACATAAATTGAAGCGACAGGCGTACTGATTGCCAGCACTTCGCCATGCCGGTCTGTAATCATTCCACGATTCGCACTCATTTCAACAATACGGCTATAACGTGATTCACCCTTTTGCCGCAAGAAATCATTATGCATACCCTGCAAATAAGCAGCACGCACTGCTAACCCAACAAAACCAAGCAGTAACAATATGAACAAAAAGCGTGAACGCCATGCGGATAAAGTGATGAAGGGTGCAGGACTATGTATCATGGCTGGAGCACGCCATCATCAACCGAATCAAGTAAACGTGACGGTATAATAACTCGCACACGAGACACAGCAGGCACTTCCATATTTAATTGTCCGCTCGCGATACTTTCGATGCGCCCATGCATTGCCAATGTACTTTGTTCAAGTTGCAACTTCCCCCATTCGACTTCCAGTTGATCCGTCATTTCTCGTTCTTTCTCCAGCACGCCAAATAACTTACGTGCTTCATGCTGCGCGGTCACGACACCAAGCGCGCAAACAATCAAAATTAAAGCCAAAAAAATATTTAGTTTCGTCATTCAGCCGCCAGATTTAGATTCGTTCTGCTACGCGCATCACCGCACTCCTGGCTCTTACATTTTCCGCCACCTCATCTTTACCAGGACGTATTGCGCGACCAATCAATCTTAATTTCTGTTTGCTTAACCGCTGCACTTCCTTTTCCAGCAAAGGCACCCCTCGCGGCAATTCATCTGAATTTGCTGCCGCTCGCATAAATCGTTTCACTATGCGATCTTCTAATGAGTGAAAGCTGATAATCACTAATCGCCCACCTGGCTTTAGTAACTCCACACATTGCGGCAATATCAACGACAGACCCTCAAGCTCCGCATTGAGATAGATCCGTATTGCCTGAAAAGTGCGCGTCGCCGGATGCTGCTTATTTTCCCGCTTGCGCTCACGCGTACGCACGACCGTGGCAATGATTTCGGCAAGTTGAAGTGTGGTAACAATAGGCTGCCGCGTTCTTGCCACAACAACCGCCCTTGCAATCTGCTTAGCAAACCGTTCTTCGCCATAATTTTTTATCACTTCCTCTAAATGAGTTTCCGATACTGAGGCAATCCACTCTGCTGCGGTTTGGCCTCGACTTGTATCCATACGCATATCGAGCGGCCCTTCTAAGCGAAAACTAAATCCACGCGATGCATCTTCCAATTGCGGCGAAGACATACCCAGATCCAGCAACACACCGTCAACCTGCGCTACCCCGACGTCTTGCAATATATGCCGAAGCCCAGAAAAATCACCATGCCTTATTTGAAACCGCTCGTCATTTATGACCTTTCCCTTAGTTACCGCTGCCAAATCTTTATCACATGCGATCAGTCTGCCTTCTTCTCTCAGCTTTGAAAGTATCAGGCGACTATGCCCACCACGGCCAAAGGTGCCATCTACATAAATCCCATTCGACTTAATTGCCAGTGCATCCACTGCTTCGTGCAGCAACACTGTAATATGCATATACTTTTTATCACCACAATTTCACAACGAAAATCCATCTAACTCAGGCGGCATATCTCCATCCTTGAAAGAAAGCGCATTTTCAATTTGCAAGCCCCACTTCTCCTCGTCCCATAATTCAAATTTCGCTCCCTGCCCCACCAACACAACGCCCTTAGTCAAACCGGCGAACTGACGCAACGGTGACGATATTAAAATACGACCAGAACCATCCATATCAACATCACTGGCATTACCTACAAGAAGCCGCTGCAAACTACGAGTTTGTGGATTGAAACTAGAAAGGCTGTTGAGTTTTTTTTCTATGGGCTCCCAAGCTGGCTGGGGATACACCAACAAACACTTGGAAGGGTCTGCGGTAACAATCAAATGTCCTGCACAAAAGGACGCCAGGATGTCGCGATACCTTGTTGGTACCGCAAGCCTACCTTTGTTATCTAGACTAAGTTGCGTGATTCCACGAAACAAATTACCCCCTCACTGGCGTATGGAAAAGGTTATTTTTGCACTTTACCCCACTTCTTCCCACTTACCCCCACTTTAATTAAAAAGGAAGCTGCGGTCAAGCGAAAAAATTGTTTTTTTATATATATGACAATGGCTTAAAGTTAAAACCAGGAATAATCTTAATTCAAAAAAATATAGCAAACAAATAAGGTAGATAGCCTTAGAATTGAATGTAATTTATCGATTTATGAGTTGCTTCAGGAAACCACCGATTAATGCAGAACCAGATGAATGACATTTCTTATCAACGCGCAAAACTCCAGTAATAGCGGACTATCACTAGGATAGTGCAACGACACGACGGGAAGTTTTAATTATTAGACAGCAATTTATGAATTTAATCCGTGCGTCCAAAAATAAAATACAATCATGATCCCAATCTATTGGAAACAAGCAACCCAGGAATTAACTGAGCGCGACGAAGTGATAGGCAATCTCATACTATGCTTCAATGATGCCGCATTAGATTCGCGCGACAATGCTTTTGTCACGCTGGCTCGTTCAATTGTTGGTCAGCAAATCTCAGTAAAAGCTGCTGAGAGCGTCTGGCAAAAAATAATTGTGACACTTCCTGAAATAACCCCCCGTACGATACATCTGGCAGAAGAAATAGAGCTACGGAGCTGCGGCCTATCGCATAGAAAAATTAGTTACCTACAAGAGCTGTCGCAACACTTCCTGGATGGCGCATTGAATGAAGCTGATTGGAAAGAAATGGATGATGAGGCATTGATCGTTCAATTGACACAAATCCAGGGCATTGGACGCTGGACTGCGGAAATGTTTCTCATTTTTCACATGCTGCGCCCCGATATCTTGCCACTCGCTGATATTGGGTTACAGCGCGCAATCAGCAGACACTACAATGCCAATCAACCCATGGATAAAAGCAGCATGCGCATACTGGCCAAATCCTGGCAACCCTGGCGCTCAGTGGCAACATGGTATTTGTGGCGAAGCCTTGATCCATTGCCAGTCAATTATTGAGCCGAGGATGTCAGGAACAAATGGCCAAAACCAAACACTGACAGATTCAAAAGCATAGCCTTCGTAAAACTCGAATACCTGATTGATCAACAACATCCTGGGATTCAGGTCCGGATGCAACTCACGCACGGCTTCTCGCCTGGAAACCGTAAAGGACACCTCTTTCAAGAAACAATTACAAGTTACTGATTATAAAAAATATAAAAAAGAAAAAAGATCTATTTTACTAACTTCATCATGTTTCTTCCTGACGCCTTGCCGCCTCCGGCCGATTACTACGCTAAAAATTCAGAGTTCTAAACAAGACCAGGCGCGAATAAAAAATATTGACGCAGCATATGATGGATAGGTAAGGAAATATTTTTTGCGGGCAACGAAGTATGGTGACGAAACGGGGTAAGCAGGCAAGCCGCAAAGCGGCTGCTCGCAAATATGGATTTCCAGGAGTCTGTCGGGCAGGTTAAATAGCAAGGTACATATTGATAACGAACTTCATTTTTCGCCGCTGTAAGTTTCTCGCGGCGCTTCCAAGTAAAATCGAATGCTTCTTTATCTTTATTTTTAAGCTTAATTCTCGTCAGGACAAAGGTTCTTTGGATTTTTCCGGGGGTTTTTACTTATCCTGTTGCCATTGCATACATCCGTTTGAAGTTATAAGCCATAGCAACCAGCTTCCAC
>JAUXRH010000010.1 GCA_030682075.1 Nitrosomonas sp. | reverse complement strand
AGGTTTTAGGTGATTTTATGATCAATAATAATTTCTTTTGGATTAGATAGTTACCAAAAGAACAACAGATAATTACAATATAGCTTATTTCATTAGCGCCATCCCGGCCGATGCCAAGCGATTTTCCCATGCGGTAGGCGCATGATAGGAAACTGCCTTCATTGGCGCCTGAATGTAGTTATGCGGGAAGACGGTTGCCGCATCCAAATGGATAGCGCCCCAGCAAATTTAGCTATGATCCGCCACTTGAGCCTTAATTTATTTGAGCAGGCTTCTTTCAAGCTTAGTCTCAAACAGAAACGCTTTAAGGCCGCTTTGAACGATAATTTCAGGGAGGAAGTGGTGTTTGGGATAAAATCCCAATGCGCCTGCCTTGGAATCAGAATTCCTAAACGAAATATTTTTCGCGCTGTGATACTCTTGATCACCGTTATTGGCTTCTTAACAGCGCACGCGGGAACCGATTGCGCCAGAAATTCACATGATCCTTGTCCACTCCAATCCCCAGAAACTTCAGCTGGAAATACCAGATGATATATCAATATTTCTATTCACTCCCCTTGAGATCTGCTTCCTTACTCCCTGCACCATCCAGAATGCGCATGACGAGATCGGATGTTGAAATACCGCAGGTATACTCAATCTCCCGAATCATCTGTGCCGATAATGTTTCACAGAGTTTGTACTTATCCAACCTCTCCTGTTCGGATGCACACGCGAAGGTATAAATATCAAAACCATGCTGTTGCATGAACTCTTTTGTAACATTCACTGGAGTGTCCGTCATCACGGCATCCACATATTTACAGGCAGCAACAACCGCAGCACGCTCCGCTTGTTTCATGACGGGGGACTTGCCTTTATTTTCCAGTACACGTTCATCGGAAACTACGCATACCGTCAAATGCGTGCCCAATGCGCGTGCCGCGCGTAAAAAATTAATATGTCCTTCATGAAACAGATCAGCCACCATGCGCGTATACACACGCCGTTGCTGCTGATTCCTGGGCCAAGCGGGAATTTCCCGGCCTAAGCGCGTGATAGCCCGTTCCAGCCATTGCCGGCTGCGTAGCGCCAGCACGTCATCCGGGTCTTTCAATGCAATCTGATGCGCATAACACCATGCTTTAGCGAGATCCCCCAGTAACCAGCGCTGCACCAGCCGGTGATAAGCATAACAACGTACCAGCAAGGTAAAGTTTTGCAGATTGAGTGCAGAGATTACGGTATCCCAATGGGGATTAGGCGTGCGCCAGTCGCCGTAAAAGGCAGTGAGGATTTTTTCCGGTTGTCGCGGAAACCAGACTTCACCGCATTCAGTACCGCGCCGCACCAAATCAAATTGAGGAAAAGCTGATACCCGTTGATATTCCGCCGGATGGCCGGGCAACGCAAAACCACCGATGATGCGTTGATCTCCATTATCCTGTAAACCGCAGACATCCAGCGTAACTCCTAACTCAGGATGCACATAATCACGATAATTACTATATTCAATGCGCATCGGTGATCTGGCCCACCCTGCTTTCTCCAGAGCCACGCAACAGGCATCCCAGGATTCCATCCACACCGCGATATCCAGATCCTTGTCAAAATCCAGCAAACATCCGTTACGAACCAGACCCAGTAAAGTACCTGCAAAAGGAAATGCGGGAATACCCAATCGGGCTAATTCTGCGCAAGTCGTCCACAATAACTGTTCCGCTTTTCCAGAGACAAATACATTCTCATCAGGTCGTTGTGTAGCGGATTGTTTTCGTTGTGGTGGGATTTTTCCTGTTTTGGCTAATGCCATCAGGTGGTTTAAAGTGTCAGCAAAATGAGCGTGAGCCGTCGGTAAATCCAATAAAAGAAAGCTGGCTGTGCCCAGAACATGCGCCCAATGGGCTTTATGAAAATCACTTTGCACATGGGCGTAAATTTTTTCCGCATAGGCGGGCACATCGGCGGTGCGATCCGTGCGCATTGCCAGTGAACACCATAACCTTGCCACATCCTGTGCTAACGGGTATTCACTTTTTAATGGTTCCAGAATCCCGTTTGCATCATTCAGCTTTCCTGTAGCAATCAAATCCTTCGCTTTTAATAGCAATGCATCGAGCTTCTGGGTCATGAGTTATACAGTTATTTTATTTTTAATCACGGGTACTGAATCTACCCCGTTCAAATAGACATTAATAATAAGTATTGCATTTTAACCATTATTTAATATAATAGGAATCATTCTCATTATTATTTGAATTGTTTAATGAGACAGTCAGTATTCGTGTCTATTTAACACATCCATTGCTTTACGCAAAATATCAGGAGGCAACATTATGGCAGTAATTACAACAAATCGCCCTAATCTGGGTTCAGGAGCAGTCAAGTTTATTGATGGCCTCCCTTTCGATGGACTCGGATCCGCCGGATTCGGTGACAATGATTTTCTGATTATTGGTGATGAATTAGACAATTTTCTGACCGGCGGTTCCGGTCATGATGAAATAGAAGGCGGCGGAGGCAACGATATTATCAAAGGCGGCGCCGGTAATGACATCCTGAAAGGCGGAGATGGCAACGATGACCTGGATGGTCAGGAAGGAACCGAGAAACTGTTTGGTGGCGCCGGTGACGATATCCTGCGGGCGGGTGATGGTTATGACAGACTTCACGGCGGCAGCGGTAATGATATTTTTGGATTTTATGGCGCGGGACACTTTCAAATTGCCGATTTTACACCGGGGGAAGATCGCCTGTTCTTTGATTCAGAGATCCTTGGAATCCATCAATTCTCAGAGTTGGTTGCGCTCATAACAGGTATTACTGATAACGGTGATAAGGGGTTTACCGTTGAATTTGTTGGGGGTGCCGCAACCATTGAGCTTGTTGGTGTGAACATCAATTCGATCACTGCCGATATGATTATTTTCAACCTTTGAGTAGGCTAAAAGCACAAAACCACTGCATATTCAATCGCCTGCTCTAAGTTCCTGGCTACTTTCTGCTTTTGCTGGAAGTGGCCATCAGTCTGTATCAGAACTTCACCCGAATCCTTTTGATCAGCATTGCCCTGTCTTATTCGTAAGCGTCCAACGCCACCATCTAAAACAAAGCAATTGATTGTAAGGCACCTCTAAAAATACCTAAAAAAAGCGAATCAATCCAAGTCGGGGGGAGATTTACTCGATTTTCGATCGTTTTTCTGTCCAATAATTAGATTTTTCCTCAATTCAAGGCGATATTGGGTTGTTATTCGCTCGTTTTTACCCTTTTCAGGCAATTTCTGGCGCAATAACCCTGTCGAAACTGAAGTGTCTTTTGCGAATCAACATTGCCACGCGCTTAATGTTATAAACGAGATTGAGCAAGCCTATTTGTACTTTTGCTCTCATGCGCCCTATGGTGCGAATAGTAATTCCACCCAGTTCATTCGTCATCGAACCAAACACATGTTCGACCCGCGCACGCACCCGTGATTTCTCTTTGTTACTGGATTTTTGCGCTTCCGTGAGTGGATGATTGCGAGCGCCCTTTTCGTGAATACGGCTCGTGTGGCTTGAGGCGGCCAGACTTTCTTCCTGCGCATTACTACGATAAGCTGAATCCGCGTACACATCCGCTCCTCCCGCTTCAGGGTATTGCCGCACTTTTTCCAAAACCTGACTATCGTGAACTTCCGCTGAAGTAACTTCCCTTGCGTTTATCAGCTTGGTGCCTTGGTCCACATTGGCGTGAACTTTGAAACCATAAAACGACTCGCAGTTCTTCTTCGTCCAACGCGCATCAATGTCATTTTGTGCCAGCTTGCGGGGGTTCTGTCCCCAG
>JAUXRH010000329.1 GCA_030682075.1 Nitrosomonas sp. | reverse complement strand
CCGCCGGAGCTGGCGTGGACAAATCCGCTAGATAATGCCGTCATTGAAGTCGATAATGTTAATGGCATTTCACTTTCTTTCGATCAACTCATTCAGGCCGGTTCTGGAACGATAGGGTTATATAATGCGCTCGATGATAGCCTGGTAGAAAGTTTCGATGTGAACACGGAGCAAGGGAGCGCGAGCGGCGTAATGAATTTTGGTAAAGGTGGTGATTCTGTTCAGCTCACCCCAGGTAGCGATTTGATCGGGAATACAGATTACTATGTTTTAGTTGGCGCCACGGCGATAACCGATCCATCTGGTAACGCATTCGCCGGTATCAATGATCCCACGGCGTTTAACTTTAAAGCGGTTGATTTACCGCCGGAGCTGACGGGGACAAGCCCGTCAGATAATGGCGTCATTGAAGTCGATAATGTTAATGACATTTCACTTTATTTCGATCAACGCATTCAGGCCGGTTCTGGAACGATAGGGTTATATAATGCGCTCGATAATAGCCTGGTAGAAAGTTTCGATGTGAACACGGGGCAAGGGAGCGCGAGCGGCGTAATGAGCCTTTTTTATGGATCAGTCTATTTCACCCCAGGTGGCGATTTGATTGCAAACATGGACTATTATGTTTTAGTCGATGGCACAGCAATAACCGATCCTTCTGGTAACGCATTCGCCGGTATCGACGATCCCACGGTGTTTAACTTCCAAACGTATTGAGTTGGTTGGATTGGACTCTACTTTAGCAATCTTTTAGTTTTTATCACGGCATATCTTATTTTTACAGGTATGCCGCATTTTTATTGCTACAGAATGACTTAGCTAATCCGCCTCATGACATCGTTATCTAAAAAACAAAAAAAACACTCGGCTACTGTCTTAATTAATCAACTGTTACAGACTGCTCATCAGAGAGCAGGAGACTTACAATCTACTCAACAAGTCTGTAAACAAGTTCTTAAATCTTGTCCGAATCAACCTGATGCCTTACATCTCCTCGGGATAACTTATGCGCAATTAGAGAAGTTTGAAGAAGCTAATTATAGCTTTGAAAGAGCGATTTCTATATTGCCTGAACGGGCAGACTTTTATGCCAATTATGCGAATGCCTTATGGAAGCAAGGAAATATTAATAAAGGCATTGATTTTTGTCGTCAGGCGATATTGCTTGATGAGCATCGTCCTGAATTTCACAACATATTAGGCTGTATATTATTATCAGGTGCGCAGTTTAGTAACGCGGAAGTTCATTTTCGTAAAGCCTTGACAATCAGACCAAACTACCTGCAAGCCCTGAATAATTTGGGCAATGCGCTACAAAAACAAAATAAAACAAAAGAGGCAGTAGCCGCTTATCAACACGTTATATCATTACAGCCAGATTATGCGGATGCTTTTTATAATCTAGGGCTTGTTTTGAAAAATCAGGGTAATATTTATGAGTCCGCTAACTGCTTCACGCAAGTTTTAACGCTCTGCCCGGATTTTTTTAAAGCAAGTCAAGCGCTGAAGGAAGTCTCGCCCACTTGGCTCTTGCCACTTGAGGGAAACCGGTTATTATTACGTCCTTGTACTGAAAAAGACGCTGTATTTTTGCATACATGCTATCGAAACTCGGATTTTATGGCAATGTATAATAAATATATTCCACGTAATTTATCCATGGAAGAATTAGTCAATAAATTGCGTCAGTCAGCGAAGAACCATCCATGCCAAACACATTCGGTTAATTGGGTGATTATCGAAAAAAATACTGGCAGAGCTATCGGAATTGCGGCTTTAACAGAAATCAATTTTCAACATCAGCGGGCTGAGTTTTTGCTTGGAATTCCCTGTATTGCTGACCGAAAATCAGGTGCAGCTTTAGAAGCCGCTTTATTAATATTAAATTTTGCATTTAATCAAGTTGATTTGCATAAAATAACCAGTGTTGTTTATGGTGATAATGAGGTTGCTCAAAAAAATATTTTAGCTTTGGGGTTTATTGCTGAAGGTTGTCAACGTGAACATCTTTGTGATCCTGAAAAGGGTCATTTTTTCGATGTTTATGTTTATGGCATGACCAGGAGTGATTTTTACTCCAACATTCGTTTAACTAAGTTAGCTCGACGATTCTCGGTAGGTGTCAACATACATTTCGCCTGAGTGCATCATTTAAGCAACCTTTTTCATTGCAATCTCCGATGGTTGCTCATCACCGGGATTAAGCCTGACTGTTGACTCGTGTACCCAGTTTCGGGTTTCACCTGACCAACGTTCTGGATGTTTCTTTTTAG
>JAUXRH010000216.1 GCA_030682075.1 Nitrosomonas sp. | reverse complement strand
AAAATCGACCCCGCCGAGGTCGTTTTTTGCCGATTTCGCCGCCGCATGGTTGTTCCATGGGGCAAGAAATCGGCAAAAAAGGAGCCGGCGCGGTCGATTTGCAGCCGACGATTCCAAAGTCCGACAGGCTCCCAGGCGCGAATAAAAAATATTGACGCAGCATAGGATGGATAGGTAAGGAAATATTTTTTGTGAGCAACGACGTATGGTGACGAAACGGGGTAAGCAGGCAAGCCGCAAAGCGGCTGCTCGCAAATATGGATTTTTAGAGGTGCCCTGTAACACTTGAATCACATCTGGCGGGCACACTGCGGCGTTGTTCGTCGTCGCCATAGCTCGCGATGACTCCTCCTCTCGCCTTGCATTGCATCCAGCCAGACGCGCTCAATTGTCACACTTATTCCTTCACGACTCCTAAGTATTGGATACAAAAGGATCATTATGGACAACGACGGAGAGCAAAACAAAAAAAGCCCGTATTTACACGGGCTTCTGGATGATCCTGGACTGCTGTGGGTTCTTATTTGGTAGGCGCGATTGGACTCGAACCAACGACCCCCACCATGTCAAGGTGGTGCTCTAACCAACTGAGCTACGCGCCTGGGAAGACCGGATTCTATCTGAAACAACGTAGCGGCACAAATTAAAATCCAGACTTTCATTTTTAGGGTATCTCTAAAAATTCAAGTTTCCAGGCTGAAAGATGACTTTTAGCCTTTTATTGCCGTCATTCCAGACAATCCGCATTGTTTTTCAGGCTACGCCGTGCATAGTAGGCAAAACCAACGGCGCTGCGCTGTGCGCGGAGTATCCAGTCATGCGCTTCTCGTCCTAATGCGGGATCTACCGGCTGTATCTTGCCGGCAGCCATCGCCAATAATTGCATCCGTGCCGCCCGTTCAAACGCAATCGACAACATGCAGGCTTCTTCAATGCTGCCACAAGCAACCAGCAAGCCATGATGCGCCAGGAATAAAGCACGTTTTTTACCGATGGCGGCCGCGATCATGGCTCCTTCATCATTACCCACGGGCACGCCTGGCCATTTGGGTAGAAAAGCCACGTCATCGTATAACACGCAGTTATCCATGTGCGATATTTCCAGTGGCACTTCGAGCATACTTAATGCTGCGGTATGGGTTGCATGGGTGTGAATGATGCACTGTACATCGGGTCGTTCCCGGTATAACCATGAATGAAAACGATTGGCTGGATTCGCCATGCCATCGCCCTGCAATACGTCCAGATCCTCATTGACCAACAAGAGATTACCCGCGCTGATCTCGTCAAAACCCAGACCGAGCCGCTGTGTCAGATATGTGCCAGGTCGCTCGGCACGCGCGGTAATCTGCCCGGCCAGCCCGGAATCATGTCCATTATCAAATAATATGCGACAGGTCAGCGCAAGTTTCTGCGCCATGCTGTAGTGGGTTCCTTGCAGATGAATATCCATCTGGTCGAAAGATTGTTTCATCAACTGATCTTTATCCAGCTTAAAGGTATGGTTGCTCATATTTTTCTCACTTTAATTCCAATCAAAATCGAAGGTGAACTACGCTTTATTCTTAAAACGCTCAATATCGCGTCGATCACGCTTGGTCGGTCGCCCTTTGACATAAAAACCCGGAGGTTGTGCCTTAAGCTGTGCGGCAATCAGTTCTCGTCGCTGCCGACTGGCATCTGTCTCCTGGTACAATTTTTGGGCAATGGTTGCGGAACCCCGCTTATTTGATAAGGCCAATATTTTAACTTCATATTGATAATCTCCCATGCGAATGGTCAGCATATCCCCTGCCGCCACCTGTTTGGCCGGTTTAACCCGGATCTCGTTCAGTTGCACTCTGCCACGATCTATCGCTTCCGCCGCGATCGAGCGTGTCTTGAAGAATCGGGCGGCAAAAAGCCATTTGTCCACCCGAAATTTTTCGGGACTGTCGTCTTTATTCATCGCAAGGCAATATCATGAACAGATTAGCGTGATTCCCTGGTTTCGATCTGGATTTGATTTACCAGTGTCTTGTGCACGGGACACAGCTTCGCAATTTCGATTAATCGGGCACGTTGTTTTTCGTCCAGATCACCTGTCAGTGTGATTGATCGTGTTATTTTGTCAATCAATTGATCTTGTTCTTCACAAGAACCACAGTCATCGGCATGGACTCGATCATGCATGAGTTCAACTTCGATATCCTGCAATTGAATTTTCTTATGATTGGCATACCTACGCAAGGTCATTGATGTGCAGCAGCCAAGTGCTGCGAGTAACAATTCATAAGGATTTACACCCCGATCATTGCCACCCATGGCAACTGGCTCATCGCTCAGAAACTGATGATTCTCGGTAAAGACTTCTCGCGTAAACAATTTATTCTGTTCCCGCACGACCACGCTGCCTGCTTTAACAACCGGTGGCGTACGCAACTGCTCACCTTCACCGACTGCAGGGATATCAAGATAACGGCCCGCCCAGGCAGACAACACATTCGCCACATATTCAGCGTCTTCGCGCCGCGATAGCAAATGATCCGCATTATCCAGCGAAACAAAACTCTTTGGGTGCCTGGCCGCAGTGTAAATACGTGCCGCTTCGTCAATGGAAACGATACTGTCGATTGGGGAGTGAAAAATGATCAGTGCTTTTTTCAGTGCTTTGATGTGGTCCAGCGAATTATATCGTTCAAGATCATCAATAAGCTGACGTTTGATCGTAAATTTTCGTCCGGCCAATTCAACACAGGTATTATTTTTATCCCGAATTGCACCACGAGAACTGCCCAACAATTTCTGTACATGACCCGCCGTCGCTGGCGCGCCAATGGTTGCCACGGCTTTTACTGCTGATAGATGTTGCGCGACAGCAAGCACTGCGGCGCCACCCAGGCTATGCCCAATTAAAAGTGTCGGCGCGGCATAATGTGTTTCAAGGAATTCGGCGGCACAAATTAAATCCTGAATATTGGATGAAAAATTAGTATTGGAAAAATCACCGTCACTATTACCCAGCCCGGTAAAGTCGAAACGAAGCACTGCGATGCCCTGCTTTGCCAATGCCCGGGTGATGTGCGATGTGGCGGTATAATCCTTGGTACAAGTAAAACAATGCGCAAACAAAGCGTAGGATCTTACGACGCCTTCTGGAATTTCAAGCAATCCCGACAATGATTCACCCTGAGGATTGTTAAAAGTCGCTTTGATTCGTGGCATAGACTGTTTCCTTTTTTAGGGTAAGTACGAAATAAGTTAAGCAACGCTGATTTTTATCACGGAACGCCCTGTGTGCGGAGAAAAAAAGAGGCTTAGTTCAAAATCTTTAGGGCGCCTCTAAAAATTCTGCGTTCTAAACAAGACCAGGCGCGAATAAAAAATATCGACGCAGCATATGATGGATAGGTAAGGAAACATTTTTTGTGAGCAACGAAGTATGGTGACGAAACGGGGTAAGCAGGCAAGCCGCAAAGCGGCTGCTCGCAAATCTGGATTTTTAGAGATGCCCATAAAAAAAACCTTCCCTGATTTTCATTGATTACCGATTTATCCTGTCGTGCTTTCAACGCCTGATAAAAAATACGTTAGAATACTTGCTTTAAAATATATTTCGGGAGTCTCTGGATGTCAATGGCTGACCGCGACGGTGTAATCTGGTACGACGGTAAAATGGTTCCCTGGCGGGATGCCAATACGCATGTTCTCACCCATACGCTGCATTATGGCATGGGCGTCTTTGAAGGTTTGCGCGCTTATGAAACGGCGCAAGGCCCTGCGATTTTCCGTCTACAGGAACATACAGACCGTCTGTTTAATTCGGCACATGTTTTCATGATGAAAATGCCTTATGACAAGGCAACCTTGCTGCAGGCACAATGTGATGTGGTAAAACAAAATCATCTGGCGAAATGTTATATCCGACCGATTGTTTTTTATGGCTCTGAAGCCATGGGACTTTCGGCTACAACACTTTCCGTTCATGTTGCGATCGCGGCTTGGCCATGGGGAACTTATTTGGGTCCAGACAGCCTGGAAAATGGCATCCGCGTCAAAACTTCATCGTTTACCCGTCATCATGTCAATATCAACATGTGCCGCGCCAAATCAGTTACAACCTATACCAATTCGATCCTGGCCCACCAGGAAGTGGCTCAAAATGGGTATGAAGAAGCATTGTTACTTGATGTCGATGGTTATGTCGCTGAAGGATCCGGTGAAAATATTTTTATTATCAAGAAAGGTAAAATATATACCCCGGATTTAACTTCTTGTCTGGAAGGTATCACACGTGCTTCTGTCATCGAACTTGCTGCTGAAATTGGAGTTCCTGTCATTGAAAAACGCATCACCCGTGATGAAATCTATTGTGCCGATGAGGCCTTCTTTACCGGTACCGCCGCTGAAGTCACGCCAATTCGTGAACTCGACAACCGCACCATTGGCCATGGTAAACGGGGATCCATTACGACCCAATTACAGTCCCTATATTTTGATTGCGTCAGCGGAAAAGCGGAAAACCATGCCGACTGGCTCACTTTTGTTTGATTAAGCGTTACTGGAGCAACTATTATGAATCAACAAACTGAAAACAAAGCCCGTGAAGTTGAAATCACGACCGAGGATTTACCACTCCATTGCCCAACTCCATCCATGCAATTATGGAATTCGCATCCGCGTGTATTTCTGCCAATCGAAGCGACTGGCGAAGCTTTGTGCCCTTATTGTGGTACGCACTACATACTGAAGGGCGGTGCGGTCGCAGGCCATCATTGATGACGAGACAAACCTGATCGTTCCATAACCAGTATCGTTTTGCCATACCGTCATCTACTCTGGACCAACAAACAACACCATGCTTAATATTCCGCATGAAATTTTCAAAGCATACGACATTCGAGGCATTGTTGATAAAACATTAACCGTTGATGTCGTCACCGCCATTGGCCATGCCATTGGCTCTGAAGCACGGGTGCGCAATCTCACCGCAATCGCAATCGGTCGCGACGGGCGATTATCCGGGCCAAACCTGACTGAAGCGCTCGCCAAAGGCATACAAAAAAGTGGCATTAACGTGGTCGATGTTGGCATGGTTGCAACACCCATGCTGTATTACGCGGCGCATGAGCTATGTCACTATTCCGGCGTGATGGTAACTGGCAGCCATAATCCGCCTGACTACAATGGTTTAAAAATTGTACTGGGTGGCGAGACACTCGCAGCAGAATCGATCCAATCACTCCGTATCCGACTGGAAAATGATAATCTTATTCATGGAAGTGGCGGCTACAATCAACATGATATTGCACAGGCTTATCTGCAGCGTATCAGCAGTGATATCAAATTAGAACGTCCGATAAAAATCGTGATCGATTGCGGAAATGGAGTAGCAGGCGCCTTTGCACCTGCCCTCTACCGTCGCCTGGGTTGTGAAGTCATTGAATTATTTTGTGAAGTGGACGGTTCTTTCCCCAATCATCATCCTGATCCATCCGTACCTGATAATCTGCGTGATGTCATTCATGCCCTTAAATCAACAGATGCCGCGATTGGCCTGGCATTTGACGGCGACGGTGATCGTCTGGGGGTGGTGACCAGGAACGGAAAGATTGTTTATGCGGATCGCCTGTTAATGTTGTTTGCTGCGGACATCCTGTCCAGAAACGCAGGCGGGCAAATCATTTTTGACGTGAAATGCACCCGTAATCTGGCACCGTGGATTGAACAGCATGGTGGCGAACCGATTATGTGGAAAACGGGGCATTCGTTCATCAAAGGTAAACTAAAAGAAACGGGAGCATTGCTCGCCGGTGAAATGAGTGGTCATTTCTTCTTCAAAGAACGTTGGTATGGCTTTGATGATGGTCTTTATGCCGGCGCTCGGCTGTTGGAATTAATCAGTCATCAACCGGATATCAGCGCCCTCTTTGAGGCGCTTCCTGATGCCATGAGTACGCCGGAATTAAACATCAGCCTTCCAGAAGGCGAAAACTACGCGCTCATTACCCACCTGCAAAAATCCGCGCGATTCTCTAATCCAGAACAGGTCATTACCACCGATGGACTACGCGTTGAATATCGTGATGGATTTGGTCTAGTACGCGCATCCAATACGACGCCAGTCCTGGTCTTACGATTTGAAGCGGATAATGAAACCGCTCTCAAACGCATTCAACAGGACTTCCGCACCAATATTCTGCAAGCCAGGCCCGATGCCGTATTACCGTTCTAGGAGCCTGTCGGACTTTGGAATCGTCGGCTGCAAATCGACCGCGTCGGCTCCTTTTTTGCCGATTTCTTGCCCCATGGAACAACCATGCGGCGGCGAAATCGGCAAAAAACGACCTCGGCGGGGTCGATTTTCGCTA
>JAUXRH010000215.1 GCA_030682075.1 Nitrosomonas sp. | reverse complement strand
CCAGGCGCGAATAAAAAATATTGACGCAGCATATGATGGATAGGTAAGGAAATATTTTTTGTGAGCAACGAAGTATGGTGACGAAACGGGGTAAGCAGGCAAGCCGCAAAGCGGCTGCTCGCAAATATGGATTTTTAGAAGCGCCCTTAAATCAATTGCTCGGTCGGCAGCCATGATCCCTGGGCCCCCTCCATTGGTGACGATGGCGAGACGATTGCCATGCACACGATGTGTTGTGGCGAGCAATTGGGCGGCAGAAAACAATTGCTCAATAGTCATGACACGGACAACACCGGCACGCCGCAATGCGGCATCAAATACATCATCTGCTCCCACCATGGCGCCAGTATGGGAGAGTGCGGCATGCGCAGTTTCATGATGGCGGCCAACCTTGAGCACGATCACCGGTTTCATCCGTGCAGCAATACGAAGCCCACTCATGAAGCTGCGCGCATCACGAATGCCTTCAACGTAAAGCAGGATATTCTCGGTATTGGGATCAAGTGCGAGGTAATCCAGCACGTCACCAAAATCGATGTCGAGTGCATTGCCTAATGACACTACGGCAGAAAACCCCACATTACGGGGCATGGCCCAGTCGAGGATGGCAGTACACAGTGCCCCTGATTGTGATACTAAGGCGAGGTTACCGGTTTGTGCATTGTTTTTGCTAAATGTGGCATTTAAATTATTAACAGGACAGATTAGGCCGAGACAATTCGGGCCCAGGATACGAATACCGTAGCGGCGAGCTTCCGCCAACACAGTCTTTCGAAATATCCCGGCCTCACCTTGTGTATCCTCGAAACCAGCCGAGAGAATAATGGCGGCACGTACGCCGTGTTCGCCACATTCATGGATGATCTCCGATACGGTTGCCGTCGGTGTGGCGATCACTGCCAGATCAACAGTCTCACTAATCGCCTGGATGGAAGGGTAGCATGCTTTGTGGCCCAGTTTTTTGTACTTCGGATTGACTGGATAGACAGAACCGGTGAAGCCAGCCTTAATGATATTCTGAAACAACCGGGTTCCAACCGAATCAGTCTGCATGCTGGCACCGAACACTGCAATGGTGTGGGGCGCAAATAAGTGATCGAGGTAATGTTGTCCCATGTTCTTGGTCCGATTCCTTATATGTTAATAGGTTTCAGGCCCCGTCAGGTTTAATTGAATCAAAAAGCCTGTCAGAGTCTGCATGGGTGATTTGTGATTTAGAGCCCTTTAGCCAATGACATAATTATAACTATACGGATAATTAAGCAAGATTTTCTTTAGGTCTTCAGCTGATCTGAAGTGTGTTGTATTCAGAATATCAGCAATTCTCCCATTAAAACGTTCGACCAAGCCGTTTGTCTGCGGTGTCCGTGGTTTGTCCAAGCGGCGCTCAATGTTTATCCATGCATATTGTCAAATACAAGCTTGCCTGTTGGTTTTTTCTTACCAGAGCGACAAAAGGGCATACATGGCAGTTGTGGCCGGAATGCGATTTCCCCGGCATTTCCTTAAGCAAGGTTAAGTTTTTACTAATCGAGGTAATGCATTACAATCAAATTGATTTATAATCTGCAATTAACTAAGAATTAAGTATTGCGTTAAGTATTTTCGCAAGCTTTGTTAGCAAGATAAGGGAGATCATCAATGCATATAGGCATACCCGCAGAGATACGCGGGGGAGAAACTCGCGTAGCTGCTACGCCGGAGACCGTAAAAAAATTTACTGCTAAAGGATTGCATACTGTACTTGTGCAGTCAGGTGCCGGAACCGGTGCGAGCATACCGGATTCAGCATATCAGGAAGCAGGGGCAACAGTTGTTGCTGATGCCGCCTCATTGTATGCAGAATCCCAAATTATACTGAAAGTACGTGGGCCAGCGGCTGACGAACTGGCCATGATCCGTAAGGATGCCGTATTGATTGGTCTTTTGTCCCCGCATCAAAAAGAGGGGATAAGTGCAATAGCGAGTCATGGCTTAACAGCATTTTCGATGGAAAAGTTGCCACGTATTTCTCGTGCGCAAAGTATGGATGTACTATCATCGCAGGCTAATATTGCAGGTTATAAGGCAGTAATAATGGCTGCTAATTTTTATCAAAAGTTTTTCCCCATGTTGATGACCGCAGCGGGCACTGTAAAGGCTGCAAGAGTATTGATTCTGGGAGCAGGGGTAGCTGGATTGCAGGCGATTGCTACCGCTAAACGGCTCGGCGCAGTGGTCGAAGCGTTTGATGTGCGGCCAGCAGTGAAAGAGCAGGTTGAGAGTCTTGGTGGAAAATTTGTTGAAGTTCCGCTTAATGATGAAGAAAAAGCGCGGGCAGAGACTGCGGGTGGCTATGCCAGTGAGATGTCAGATGATTATAAACGACGTCAAAGTGAATTGATTGATCAGCGTGCAATAGCGGCAGATATTATCATTACTACCGCATTGATCCCCGGACGCCCGGCCCCTGTTCTGATCAAGGAAGAAACGGTTCGGTCCATGAAACCAGGATCAGTTATCGTGGATATGGCAGTGGAAGCGGGTGGTAATTGTCCATTGTCGGAGTTAAACAAGTGTGTCGTTAAACATGGCGTACATTTGATTGGTATTGCAAATCTCCCTGGCTTAGTTGCAACCGATTCCAGTGCATTATATGCGCGCAATTTAATGAATTTTATTAACTTGATGCTTGATGCAGAAAGTGGCGTATTAAAAATTGATCGTGAAGATGAGATTATAGCCGGGACACTGGTTTGTACAAATGGCGAAATTGTTAGTTAAGTGTTTAGAAATGAGAGGGGCGTTGTGGTTTGCAAATCACTTTCAGTACTTACCCTATAGTAAACGAATTTAGAAGGAGCAATCATGATTGGTGAAATTGATCCAACCATTATCAATCTTACAGTATTTGTACTTGCAGTATTTGTCGGATACCACGTGGTATGGAATGTTACGCCCGCGCTGCATACACCGTTGATGTCGGTAACTAACGCAATCTCTGGCATTATTCTGGTAGGCGCAATGCTAGCTGCTGGACCAGCAGAAACTGACTGGGGTGTCTGGTTAGGCGCGGTAGCCGTAACCCTTGCTGCGATTAATGTATTTGGCGGATTTCTTGTTACCCATCGGATGCTGGAAATGTTCAAAAGAAAAGATAAAAAAGGAAGCGCGTAAATGTCCGCAAATTTGGTTGCTCTCGCTTATCTGATTGCCTCAGTTTTCTTTATATTGGCACTAAAAGGCTTAAGTTCACCGTTGTCAGCTCGCCGTGGTAATTTATTTGGCATGCTTGGAATGGCGATTGCGGTTGCTACGACCTTGACCATTACTGAGAATTGGATGTTGATACTTGGTTGTATAGCGGTTGGTGGAACTATCGGTGCAATCGTGGCAAAGCGCATACAAATGACCGCGATGCCTGAATTAGTCGCTTTCATGCATTCGCTGGTTGGTTTGGCTGCTGTTTTTATCGCCGTTGCTGCTGTAAATAACCCGGTTTCCTTTGGATTGCCTGCAATATTACCGATGGGTAGTAAGCTGGAGTTGTTTCTTGGCACATTTATTGGTGCCATGACTTGGTCGGGTTCGGTCATCGCATTTCTGAAGTTGTCTGGTCGAATGAGTGGCGCACCGGTCACTTTTGCTGGGCAGCATGTGGTTAACCTGGTCTTGGCGATGGTGATGATTGGCTTTGGATTATGGTTCTTCTTCAGTGGTGATACGACTAATTGGACAGCTTTTATCGCCATGACTGCAATTGCATTTATATTAGGCTTCCTTATCATTATTCCTATCGGTGGCGCAGATATGCCGGTAGTTATTTCCATGCTTAATTCTTATTCTGGTTGGGCTGCTGCAGGCATTGGTTTTTCATTAGGAAATCCAATGTTGATAATTGCCGGATCGCTGGTAGGCAGCTCTGGTGCGATTTTGTCCTATATCATGTGTAAAGCGATGAATCGGCCATTTCTCTCCGTTATTCTGGGTGGTTTTGGCAATGATGGCGGCACTGCAGTGGCTGGGGATGGTGTGCAGAAAACTTATCGCAGCGGTAGTGCAGATGATGCCGCATTCCTGATGGGTAATGCGGATAGTGTAATTATTGTTCCTGGATATGGTTTAGCGGTTGCTCGGGCACAACACGCGGTTAAGGAGTTAGCGGAGGTATTGCACGAAAAGGGTGTCGATGTTCGTTTTGCTATTCATCCTGTGGCAGGGCGTATGCCTGGACACATGAACGTATTACTTGCAGAAGCAGAAATTCCTTATGAGCAAGTACTTGAGATGGATGAGATTAATAGTGATTTTTCAAATACGGATGTTGTGTTGGTACTGGGAGCTAATGATGTAGTGAATCCCGCCGCAAATACACCGGGTAGCCCAATTTATGGCATGCCGATCCTGGATGCTCATAAAGCACGTACCGTAATCGTTGTTAAGCGTAGCATGGCAGCTGGATACGCGGGTCTTGACAATGAATTGTTTTATATGGATAAAACAATGATGGTGTTTGGGGATGCAAAAAAAGTGGTCGAAGGTATGGTTAAAGCGTTGTAGAGGTTGGTCACAAATAGATAAGATGGCAGTTATGGTTGCAGGAACAAGATACTGCTAACCGTAACTGCAATTCTCCGATTGATCATTAAACAGATTTAAGGACACCTCTAAAAATCCATATTTGCGAGCAGCCGCTTTGCGGCTTGCCTGCTTACCCCGTTTCGTCACCATACTTCGTTGCTCACAAAAAACATTTCCTTACCTATCCATCATATGCTGCGTCAATATTTTTTATTCGCGCCTGGCCTTGTTTAGAACTCTGAATTTTTAGAGGTGCCCTTAATAATCATTCCAGTGTTTTGATGGGTTGCGGACTGGCTACACCAAACCCTTGCGCAAAATCAATTCCAATTTCACGAAGTTTGATAATAATGTCATCGGTTTCAACCAATTCAGCAATGGTTTTGACTTTAATGGCGCGCGCAATTCGATTAATTGCTACTACCTTGGCTAAGTCTTCTTGATCGCGAAGTATGTTCCAGACCAAGCTCCCGTCAATTTTAATAAAATCAACTTTTATTTTTCTTAATAAGTCTAATGAATTGCGTTTGTGATTAAAGCTACACAGTGAAATGAGGCATCCTAATTGCCTGATTTTTTCAGCAAATACTAGGGTATTGGAAAGATCTGCTAATGCATCCGATTCTTCAATCTCGAAACAAAGCGCACTTGCTGGTACCTTGGTTTTCTGCAACTGGTCTTGAACAAAAGTAGGGAAATCTTCATTTCTTATTGTGTCTTTAGTCACATTTATACTAAACATTGATTTTGATGATGTTTTGTGGATAGATAGCCATTGTATGATATGACTGACGACCCAGCGATCAAGGCGTGTCATCATTTTGTATTTCTCAACAAATGGTAGGAAAGCGCCGGGTGGCATCAAATTATTTTCTTCTTCTGCCATCCGAATTAAGATTTCATGAATTTCATAGGGATATGAGTCATTCTTTATCGATATAATTTTCTGACAATAAAGACGAAATTCGCCGCCATCAATTGCCTGGGCAATACGAGCGGCGGATAAACCCGATTTCGAAGGTTGCTTGCTTTGATCTGTGTTTGGCGGTAGTGTGCCTGAATTAGTTTTTATCGTTTGGTTACTGGTCTCTGGTATATTTCGCGCAACACGGTTCGGCGGTGATATTAGATCCTTTCCAGGAATACGAGGGGTGTACAGCGTATAGAAGCCTATTACTTTACCCTTGCTGTCAAAATGAGGTATAAATTGTTCAGTCAGATGAAAAACTTGTCCTTTCGCTGACTTTAGTACCCGTTCATTAAATACAATTTCTCCAGCCAGAATATTTTTAATGCAATTTTTAGCACTTACGTGAAACGCTTGACTGGAAAATTCATGGAGAAATTGTCCGTCAATCTGGTTTGATTTCAATCCAATCCAATTTCGATATGCTTGGTTATGGTAGCGACAGCGTTGTTCAATATTAAAATAAGCAAGCAATATTGAAAAATTTTCATCAATAAATTGTGATCTTATCTTACTTTCAGAAATCGTTTTTTCAGCCCATAAATGGTGCTTGATTTCACTTGCAAGCCTCTCTTTACTCGTTATTAATTGGGTTGTATATTTTTTAATTTTTTGTTCTGTCTGTGCAATTTGATTAATCATCATGAGGATAGACGTGATTAAAATTCCCCATAAGCCGGCAATCCACTCCAGTTCAATACGGGTAACAAAATATATCGCAGTGACAAGTAATGCAACAGCCGTAATGGCGATGCTTCCTATCAAGTAAGGTTTGATTGCGCTAAAGATAGAGGATTTATGCATAATCTATTCCTTCGTAATGCGTACACTAACCTTAGGATATAGTGACATTTAAATTTCCGCACTATGTGATCAGTTTTCATTACATTCTCTAGGGCTGAAATATCATGTAAGTTGAAAGAGGTTTTGTCCTACACCAGAATTTCCATAAACTTTTGCGAGTTACAGTAAAATTCATGGTGGAATTTTCGTTGAGAGTTGTGAGTCTGAATTGATTAATTTCGCCTCTCTGAAGTGAAGTAAATAAGGGAGAAAACCAATTTTGCTCAAGTGTTTTAAGATTCTCACGCCAGCCGTAAGCATCGTTGTACTGAGATTTTCTCCATAAATCGTCAAGTACGACGAGATGATTCCCTGGTGTGGTAGATTGTTGCCATATTTCGGCATTGGGAGGAAGTATGGCATGTTCTGTACTGCTTGCCCTTGCTAAAGCACGAGGAAGCGAATCATTGCTCCAAATCTGAGTATAGGGGGAGCTAATCGATTCTGGCATAAATCCGCCGCCCCAGAACCAAATGCTATTGATGGTCAGTTCACCGCGTTCTTGCCGTGCCTGATTGATAGGGTGGTCGTGCAGTAGCATTTGTATTTCATTAAAAATATTATGCCAAATCATACTGTCTTTACCAGATGGCAGAAAGTCATTAATATTTTTACCTGTAACTTGGCTGAGGGTGTAAGTGTGAATATTCGGCACATTGGTTGCATGTAGATACCAGCGATCTGGACTTAGTGGTAGAAAAACCAGCTTTTCCCTGGCAAAATGTTTGTTGAGTACATCGGCAAGTTGCTGTGATTCCTTTATAGAAACTTTGAAGACCTGACGGTCGGCTAACAGAATGTGGTTTTGTTCGATACGTAAATGGACAGGATCGGCACGTAACCAGTACTCTTTTTCCACCTTTATGCTTCCCATTTCTTCAGCCGCTAGCATAATCGGTGCTAACGGCCAGTTTTGTTGTTTGGCTATACCAAACGTATTACAAAGCGATGCTTCTATTCCCTGTGATGGCCTCCTGGTTTGTGAACCTTTCGCCAATAGAGATTCCAGTGAAGGAGTCTGGAGGCCACTATAGATTTCAGGTTGTGAGCTCATATGCCAAAACAGGGAAGGGATGAGTAAATGAAGATTTATCATAAGGAAGCCAGTGAGCAAGAGTAAAGAATCGCTTAAGTTACGACATTATCAGATTAATGCATTAGATGAAGCAGTAAAGAACGAAATAAATTTGTTGTAATAATTTTGTTTCAAACATTACATTTGGCTGAGATTATAAGGAGCTATTAGTAAAAAATAGATCTATATATTGTTTGAGAAAGTCTTTAGTCCAGAACTAAAAATGCCGGTAACTGGTGAAATAACAGGCCTGGTTGGTGCGATGAATGAATTTATGATTATACAATCAATATTGTTTGCTGAGTTGCGTAGGGATTCATTGAATGATTAACGTATAATATTAAAATCTGGGTCATAAAAATAAATAGGTTGGTGGCTTCTCCCAATTAATATGTTATCGATGTAAAAATACGCTTAAGCGCTTGGTTTAATGCGCATAGCAATTAATAGTGCTGGTCGTATTCCTGTTTTACTGGCTGAAATCGAGAGATTATTTTCATAATGAGTAACTGTCTCCTATGGGTTACATAAGTGCACTTGTAATCTGGATTACTGTTTTTAGTGCAGCTTATTTGTTTTTCGATATTCGGCAGCAACCAAAGGTTGCCGTGGTTGAAAAGGGAATGATGCGAGGTGAAGTTGTAATACCAAGATCATCCGATGGACACTACTATGTGCGAGGTTCAATTAATGGGTATCCCATAGATTTTATGGTAGATACAGGCGCAAGTGTCGTCTCTGTCAGCAAGGAATTCTCAAGGATGGCTGGCTTTCCCAAAGGAGTGTCTGCAAATTTAGCGACGGCAGGTGGTATTGTCTCAGGTGAAATTATTTCAGGACAAATCGTCGAAGCAGGTGGCATTGCAGTGAAAGGACTAAGTGTCAGTGTTGGTATACAGGGCAATATGGCATTGCTTGGGCAAAACTTTTTACGGAGAGTCGATGTGATCCAGTCAAATGACAGGATGATATTGAGAGTCAGGGAAAAAGAATAATATTAATAAATTCAGGGTAACCTATTATTTGTCAGTATTGATTTAATCGATAATGCTGAGAGAAGGTAAGTTTCTGATCTTCTTGTAGAAGAGGACGGATAGAATATAGTCTACTCCTATATTTCTTCCTGACGATAGGTTAGCGTATAGACGAACCAAGAAATAATTTTTCGGAGATACCATGTATCAACATATTAAAGTTCCCGCTGATGGTGAAAGAATTAAGATTAATGATGATTTTTCTTTAAGTGTGCCGGATAATCCGATTATCTCGTTCATTGAAGGGGATGGCATCGGCATAGATATTACCCCCGTAATGAAGAAAGTAGTAGATGCTGCGGTCGACAAGGCCTACGGTCATCGACGTAAGATTTCCTGGATGGAAATTTATGCAGGAGAAAAATCAATGCAGGTGTATGGTGACAATGTATGGTTACCAGAAGAAACGCTACAAGCTGCAAAGGAATATGTGGTTTCTATCAAAGGCCCGTTGACTACTCCAGTTGGCGGTGGCATTCGTTCTATTAATGTAGCGCTTCGTCAGCAGCTGGATTTGTATGTGTGCTTACGACCAGTGCGTTACTTTAAGGGTGTGCCTAGTCCAGTGAAAAGCCCAGAAAAAACGGATATGGTGATCTTTCGGGAGAATACGGAAGATATCTATGCCGGAATAGAATGGGAAGCTGAGTCACCATCAGCAAAAAAAATTATAGATTTCCTGATAAAAGATATGGGTGTTACCAATATACGTTTTCCGCAAACATCGGGTATTGGAATAAAACCGGTTTCCAGAGAAGGTACTGAAAGATTGGCCCGAAAGGCGATCCAATATGCAATCGAGAATAAACGTAGATCAGTTACTTTGGTTCATAAAGGGAATATTATGAAATTTACTGAAGGTGCATTTAAGAACTGGGCTTACGAATTGGCGGCAAAAGAGTTTGGTGCTGAATTGTTGGATGGAGGGCCATGGATGAAATTGCCTGAGGAAAAAGGTGGCGTCATTATCAAGGATGTAATCGCAGATGCCTTTTTGCAACAGATTTTATTGCGCCCAGAAGAATATGATGTGGTTGCGACACTGAATTTGAATGGCGATTACATATCTGATGCTTTGGCGGCACAAGTGGGTGGTATCGGTATTGCGCCAGGTGCTAATCTGAGCGATTCTGTTGCAATATTTGAAGCAACGCACGGTACAGCACCTAAATATGCAGGTAAAGACCAAGTGAACCCCGGTTCAATTATTTTGTCTGCGGAAATGATGTTGCGACATATGGGCTGGGTCGAAGCAGCAGATTTGATCATTGATGCAATGGAGAAGACCATTCAGGACAGAATCGTGACTTATGACTTGGCACGACTAATGGTTGGTGCAGTTAAAGTTCCATGCTCAGCATTTGGTCAGGCTCTGATCGAGCATATGGATTAAGGTAGTTAAGATAGGAAATAAGCTGGTGTGAGGAAAAAAAGTTCGATCAACTGCAGAACAAATCTTCATCCCTTGTTAGTTCCCTGGCAAGGGATGAAGATTATTTGATTTCAAGTAATTCTCACAGTCTGACGGTAATAATCAGTCAGACTGACATAGAATTCATGAATCATTAGGCAGATTGGATATTCGAAGCTTGTTTACCCTTTGGGCCTTGAGTAACCTCAAAACTAACTTTTTGACCTTCCTTGAGTGTCTTAAATCCAGACATGTTGATTGCTGAGAAGTGCGCAAACAAATCTTCGCTGCCATCATCAGGGGTGATAAAGCCAAATCCCTTAGAGTCATTGAACCATTTTACTGTACCTGTTGCCATTTTTGAATCCTATAAAAAACTGGGCCGGAAACCCCTACACTATTTGAATTTCAAGACCGCAAACGGGTATAACCGGTACTGCAGAAAACTTGAAGCCAAACGCCTTTTATCGTTTTACGCAAATATTGGGTTAAAGTCAAGTGGATACGTTATATTTATTCGGAAGAAATAAGGCGATTTTCTCAAGATACTTGAAAATTTTGTCGTAATCGTTAAATATGGTGGAGTAGATGCGTTTTTTGTGTATGTTTGGATTATTTAATGGGCTGGATTTGTAGATATGGCAGTTAATGATCGTGAAGAGATTATACTAGAGACAAAGAAGAGTAATCTTAAATTGCCTCCAATGTATAAGATATTGTTATTGAATGATGATTTTACTCCTATGGACTTTGTTGTTGAAGTGTTGCAGACTTTTTTTTCCATGAGTCAGGAGCGGGCGACACAAATTATGTTTAAGGTCCATACGGAGGGTTCTGGTGTGTGTGGCGTTTATCCGGGTGATATTGCGATAACTAAGGTTGAGCAGGTAGTTAAATTTGCTAGGCAGCATCAGCATCCACTTAGGTGTGTAATGGAAGAGGAGAAAATCTAAAATGATTGCTCATGAATTAGAAATAAGTTTACATATGGCATTTGTTGAATCAAGGCAAAAGCGCCATGAATTCATTACGGTAGAGCATCTGTTGTTAGCTATGCTTGATAATGCTAGAGCTGTAGAAGCTTTAAATGGTTGTTCAGTCGATATAGAAGATTTGCGCGCATTACTACTGGATCATGTTATCCGTCATACACCAACCGTGAGTGGTAATGGTGAGGTGGATACACAACCTACATTGGGTTTTCAGCGTGTTATTCAACGTGCTATTTTACATGTTCAATCCTCTGGCAAGAAAGAAGTTACAGGTGCCAATGTGCTGGTTGCAATATTCGGAGAAAAAGATTCACACGCCGTTTATTTTATGCAACAAAAAGGACTAACACGATTAGATATCGTTAATTTTCTTTCGCATAAGACTAATAAATTGTTGCAGAAAAATGATGCCAAGGCTGGAAATGAGAGCGATGGAGAGCAGGATCAAAGTTTGGGCGGTGCGCTTGAGAGTTATACCGTAAATCTCAATGCTCAAGCACTGACTAATAAAATAGACCCGTTGGTAGGGCGTGATAACGAACTGGAGCGTGTAATACAGACGTTATGTCGCCGTCGCAAAAACAATCCATTATTGGTCGGCGAGGCAGGTGTAGGGAAAACTGCGATTGCAGAGGGGCTGGCAAAGCGAATTGTTGAAAATAACGTGCCAGAAATTCTTTTGAATTGCCAGGTTTATGCGCTGGATATGGGCGCTTTACTGGCGGGCACTAAGTATCGCGGTGATTTTGAGCAACGCTTGAAAGCGGTACTAAAGCAGTTACTTGATAACACTGAAAGTATTTTGTTTATTGATGAAATTCATACATTGATTGGTGCAGGTACAGCTTCTGGCGGCACCTTGGATGCTTCCAATCTTCTTAAGCCTGTATTAAGCACCGGACAACTGAAATGTATAGGAGCCACAACCTATAAAGAATATCGTGGAGTTTTTGAGAAAGACCATGCTTTGTCACGGCGATTTCAAAAAATTGATGTGCCTGAGCCGAGTGTGGAAGAGACCATAGCGATTTTGCGTGGACTAAAATCGCGTTATGAGTTGCACCATAAGGTCAAATACACAGCAGTAGCGCTTGCAACTGCTGCGGAGTTATCGGTTCGATACATTAATGATAAGTTTTTACCAGACAAAGCGATCGATGTAATTGATGAAGCAGGTGCAGCGCAGCGTATTTTACCAAAATCGAAGCAGCGTAAAGTCATTGGTAAACAAGAAATTGAGAATATTGTTGCCAAAATTGCACGTATTCCTCCACAGAATATCTCTAGTAATGATCGTAATAAATTGAAGGTGCTTGATCGTGATTTAAAAGCAATAGTTTTCGGTCAGGATCCAGCTATTAATGCGCTCACGGCAGCAATTAAAATGGCCAGAAGTGGTTTAGGTAACCCACAAAAGCCGGTTGGTTCATTTCTTTTTTCTGGACCTACGGGTGTTGGTAAAACTGAAGTGGCGCGGCAATTAGCTTACGCAATGGATGTTCATTTGCACCGGCTTGATATGTCTGAATACATGGAGCGTCATGCGGTGTCGCGTTTAATTGGCGCGCCACCGGGTTATGTTGGTTTTGATCAGGGTGGTTTACTTACGGAAATGATATCCAAGCACCCTTATTCGGTGTTATTGCTTGATGAGATTGAGAAAGCGCATGCAGATATTTTTAATATCTTGTTACAAATAATGGATTACGGTACTTTGACAGATAATAATGGCCGTAAAGCAGATTTTCGTAATGTAATCATCATTATGACTTCAAATGCGGGTGCTGAGTCACTAACTAAATCTTCAATTGGCTTTACTAAATCAACCCAGGCGGGTGATGAAATGGCTGACATAAAACGAATCTTCACGCCAGAATTTCGTAATAGATTGGATGCAATTATTTCTTTTGCCGCACTGGGTAAAGATGTAATTTTGCGTGTGACAGATAAATTCTTGCTTCAGCTTGAAGCGCAGTTGCAGGAAAAGAAGGTCGACGTAACATTCACCGATAAATTGCGAAAATATCTCGCTGATAATGGTTTTGACCCTGTTATGGGGGCACGTCCAATGGCACGTCTTATTCAAGACACTATTCGGAGCGCACTTGCTGATGAGTTACTGTTTGGGCGACTTGCCAATGGCGGTAAGGTGACAGTGGATATGGATAAGGGGGGCAAGGTAAAGCTAGAGTTTGAGGAAGAAGCTGCCGTTTTATAATTATGGACTGGATTTGCTGAAGGGCACCTCTAAAAATCCATATTTGCGAGCAGCCGCTTTGCGGCTTGCCTGCTTACCCCGTTTCGTCACAATACTTCGTTACTCACAAAAAATATTTCCTTACATATCAATCATATGCTGCGTCAATATTTTTTATTCGCGC